>NZ_JAAEJV010000014.1 GCF_015356785.1 Candidatus Neptunochlamydia vexilliferae
CTACTATTCCATTCCGAGCTAGGAATGTGACAAAGCTAATGACCTCATTGATCTCCCATATCTCAGAGCCTTTTCCATTTTCAATGGTATCGATCAAAGCCAACAGGCTATCGTAAGAAAGATTTTCGTAAGAGAGAAAATCCCAAATGGATTCTTTTTCCTCCCACAACCTAAGAGGGGAGCATGCCTCAATCGGACTATTCAAAAAGATTGCTGGGATACAGAAAATGAGCAGAAAGCGAAAGATCTTCATATGAGCCCCAGGAGTTGAAAAATATTGAGTCTAGTTAATGCTTTTTTGATAAGCAAGGAAATTTTCTACTAATATAGCATCAGCTTGAAAACATTCGTCTTGCAGCTGGGATTCCTGAAAAGTTTGCGCGATCTGGCTCTGGTAGTGTTACACTACTCTTTCCTTTTTTTGCGGTCATGTTTGCCTCCTTACATTTGGCTGTTAATTTACCGCATTTTTGTGTCTACGTCTATTGGTGGCATTATACATTGGATCTATCTCAGCACTTTCAAGAGATAAAATGATATCTTTTTCATTTTGATCAATTCATTCAGGTGGATATAGATGGGAATCAGGACTCCCTTTTGATACTGGATTTCCACTGGCATCCAATCACCTGATCGAAGATCAAGTCGAACTTAACCCTCTTTGTTCCGCCCAATAGGCTCAAGGTCCCTATAAACCTTACGAGCAAACGTCCTAATCTCATTCCAAAGGGGGTCTTGACAGATTTCGCTATCTGTTTTGTCAACCATTTTCCCATCCTCTTCTTTTTTATCCTGATAGCTTATTAGCATATCATATAACTTTTTGAGGTCTTCCCGCTGCTGGTCTGAAAGCACTGACCATTTCATCACATACTCGCATGGAGAAACAAAACTCTCAAACATTTCGATAAACGTATTAAAGCCTTCATAATTGCCACCTATCCAAGCTTTTTTTTGCTTATCAATGTTCGAGATTCCCTCAAGGTTTTCTAGAAAAATATCTCGGTAATAATTTAGCGCATTTTTATCCATTATAGTAATTATCCTTCAACCTTAGATGAAATTTTTTCAAAGTCATACTCATCGTAATCTATGTGTGCTTCTAAGCTCCTTTCAGGGACAACATTGCCATCTTTATCGTAAAAGCTGTTCTCAACCCTATGTTTTACATAAGGCCTTTGGTGCCCCTCAAACGAGCTATTAGGGTTAGCCGGCATCACTCTTATTTCTTGTTTTGCATAAGGTGTCCCGTCTTTTTTTATAATCTCAGAGGCATACTTAACCCCTCCATCTTTTCTACATCTATGCACTTTCCAATCTTCAGGAATACCCGTAGGCCTTCCTGGTGGGTTGTATCCTTTTAACGTTAAATCTTCCCTTATTTGTCTTTCTAAATATAATTGGCTGTTTGCATTTGATGGGGGAAATGGAGTTTCTCTCAAGGCACCTCTTGCAACGGCTGCTCCTCCAATAATCCCTGCTGTTCTTGCTGCTGCTGCCACTCTTCCAGAGGAGCCAACAATGCCCCCAACAGGGATAGGAACCTCTCCTCTAATGATATCGGGCTGCTTTGCTAAGACTTCGGGGTTGAATTGCGAGGAAAAATCTGTTCCCATTATTCCATCAATCTTTTCATGACAATTGTAGGTGCTCTCCTCTGGAGCTCCTATTAATTTTCCTGTTTCTTCTATTGCATCATGGGCGATCCAAGAAACCGTATTCTTTGTCCTATCAACAGCCTCTTGCCAAAAGGCTCCTTCTTCTGCAAGGGGGATATTCATTGCTTCATTGGGAAGCTCATCGGTCAGGGTTTCTTTAACTGCAAAAATATGCTTTTTAACGGTTTCTTCAACAGGTGGATTCTTAGCTATCGGCTCTTCTTCAGCTTCATACCCCACTTCTCCGGGCTTATTCACTCGAGGACGTTCAGACCCATTAGCAGCTCCAATAGCACCTGCTGCTCCTGCTACAGCGGGTCCAGTACCTGATCCCCCTGTAGCGACAATAACTACGGTTGCTACCACCACCACGACAGCTGCAACGATGATGGCTTTTTTATGCTTTTTAACAAACCTTTTCGTCTTTTTCCATTTTTTGGATAGCCATCCGCAAGTCATTAGGTGAGGTTTTTCTCCAAAGTAACCTGCCGGTGCAATATTCCACTGTTCTTCCTCCCAATAAGTAAATGATTCATCCTCCAAAAGATCTGCAATATCTTGCTCTAGTTCCTCTTTTGCAGCTATATCTCCCTCTACTATTCCATTCCGAGCTAGGAATGTGACAAAGCTAATGACCTCATTGATCTCCCATATCTCAGAGCCTTTTCCATTTTCAATGGTATCGATCAAAGCCAACAGGCTATCGTAAGAAAGATTTTCGTAAGAGAGAAAATCCCAAATGGATTCTTTTTCCTCCCACAACCTAAGAGGGGAGCATGCCTCAATCGGACTATTCAAAAAGATTGCTGGGATACAGAAAATGAGCAGAAAGCGAAAGATCTTCATATGAGCCCCAGGAGTTGAAAAATATTGAGTCTAGTTAATGCTTTTTTGATAAGCAAGGAAATTTTCTACTAGGTCAGGGATAAGGAATCCAGAGGAGGGTCTTGAATGATGCTATGGGTAAGTAGGAAAGGGAATTTGGCGAAGCTGGAGCCATCATCAATTCCAAAAGTTGGTGCGCTGGGGATTGCTTTTTGGGTTGGAATTGGGATATCGTAGGGGGATGAGCAGGCAATTATCTAGCTATTTTGGGTCGGGCCTAAGAAGACTTTTCTCGGGAATGATGCTGAGCCGTGTGAGCGGGCTGGGGCGGGACCTGGTCATGGCCTATTCTTTTGGGGACCATCCGTCGGTGGCCGCTTTTATTGTCGCTTTTAGGTTTGCGAATGTATTGAGACGCTTTTTTGGTGAGGGCCCTCTGCAGTCAGCATTCATTCCACAGTTTGAGGGGCTAGAGAGGCGTGCAGGGGAGGCGTTTTTCCGGAAACTGTGTGTGGTGGTCGGGCTGGTTGTCTTGTGTGCGATTGGACTGGGCGAGCTGCTATTGGGCAAGGGGGAAATCGCCCGGTTGACGGGGTGGATGCTCCCTGCTCTTTTCTTTGTCGCTTTATATGGCCTGAATATCTCGCTACTGCAGTGCAGAAATAAGTTTTTTGTTTCGAGCATGGCTCCCGTTTTGTGCAACACCTGTTGGATGATTGGTGCTTGGATGGTGCGGAACTGGGAGATGGAAAGGGCGATGGTCGGTCTCGCTCAGTGGGTGTTGGGGGGCTTTGTCCTTCAATGGCTCGTGACGGCTGTCCAGCTGCGGCTGGAGATCGGACGGGGTCGGTGGCTTGGGGGTGGCTTATTTGATGGCGAGATGTGGAGACTGGGGCGAACGTTTAGCTTGGGCGCAATCGGGGTGGGCGCTGCTCAGATTAACTCGTTTTTGGATGCTGTTTTTGCTCGGTTTGCTCACGTAAGTGGTCCTGTCTACTTGTGGTATGCGAGTAAGTTCCAGCAGCTGGCTCTGGCTCTTTTCGGTATTGCGGCTGTGAATACGTTGGTGCCGGTGTTGTCTCGGGCGATTAAGG
The DNA here is from genome assembly GCF_015356785.1 of Candidatus Neptunochlamydia vexilliferae. Classification (NCBI taxonomy): domain Bacteria; kingdom Pseudomonadati; phylum Chlamydiota; class Chlamydiia; order Parachlamydiales; family Simkaniaceae; genus Candidatus Neptunichlamydia; species Candidatus Neptunichlamydia vexilliferae. Next base: position 3,578 of record NZ_JAAEJV010000014.1, read on the forward strand.
GGGGCGATCGGGAAGAGGGGGAAAGGATCTTTCGCTTTGGATGCCGCAGGGTCCTTGCTGTCATGGTGCCGATGACGGTGGCTATTGGGGTTCTGGGCTACGGGGCTATCGACTGTATCTTCGGGCGGGGAAGCTTTTCTGAGCATGCGGTGGGTCAAACGGCGGCTTGCTTAGGGGTCTATGGCCTGGGCATCGTTCCGGCAACCCTGATCCTTCTTTACTCGACGGTCTTTTATGCTGAGGGGAATTTTAAAACGCCGATGCTTTTCTCTGTGGGAGCGGTGGCTTTGAATATTGGACTTAATGGCCTTTTCGTCTTTGGAATGGGACTGGGCCCCATTGCAATCGCTCTGAGTACGAGTCTGGGCATCTGGATGAACTTTTTGGGGCTAAGAGGGGCCCTGAAGGGGTGGAAAACTGGGATTGCTGTAAGAGAGATGGCGCTTCTAATTGGAGGGAGCCTGGGGGCTGGCATGTTGGTCTACGGCGTGGGACCGAAACTGGTGGGATTGGGGAAAATGGGGCTCTTTTTGACGCTAGGGGCGGTCTTTGTGGGCTGTGTGGCTCTATTTATAAAGCGGATGATTGGTAGCACTAAAGCTCAAGTAGCCACTTCCATATTGGAATAACTTTGACTGTAAAGCTGTTGATGTCGAGGGTGTTTTGCTCATTTTCAGTGATGATGAGACCTTCCTTAAGCCCATAAGCATTCATCGCTTCCATAAGCCCTTCGAGCTCTCGGTTTTTGACCTTCTCATCGGAAAGGCTTGCAGAAACTTGGATGGCTTGGGTAATCCGGTTTTCTTTTCTTGTGATGAAGTCACACTCTTTTTTCTCTTTGTGGAAGTAGACTTCGAGCCCCAACATTTTTAAATGGAGAAAGACAATGTTTTCTAAGAGCCTTCCTCTATCTTTGCTCACTCGAAACCCTATCGTCCGGATTAGGGCAGGATCGATCATGTAACATTTTTTATTGTATAGAATCTGCTTTTTGAGGGAATGACTGTACCGACTTAAAAAGAAACAAAGGTAACATTTTTCTAGATAGTCACAGTAGTTGGAGACGGTGTGGGGACTGCTAAGTCCTACGGCTTCCCCTAGCTTTCTATAGCTAAACTCTTTCCCGATATTGCTCGCAAAATAGTAAACAAGTTCTCGGATTGGTTTTTCGTTGGTAATGTTGTAACGGGCTGCAATATCCCGATAGAGAATCCCTTCGTATAGATCTTTTAGATACTCTGCTTTTCGAAACTTGTAATACTCTGGGATGCCTCCATGCTTTAGATAGTCAGAAAAATGGTGCAGTGCCATCCCAACATCATCTGTTGTGGGAGTTTTTTTAGTGAGCACTTGTGGATACTCATGTTGGATAATCTCTTTGAAGGAAAGGGGATAGACTTCAAATCGAATGTACCTACCTGTCAGATGGGTCCCTAATTCCTGGCTAAGAAGCCTTGCATTAGACCCTGTGATATAAATTTTGTTTCCTTTTTCATAAAGCCTTCGGACGAACTGCTCCCACCCATCAATATTTTGAATTTCATCGAAGTAAAAGGTCGACTGCTTCCCAAATAGCTCTGCAAAAACCTCTAGCAATACCTGAAAATCTTCAACCCCAAAGCGGACTAATCGTTCATCGTCGAAATTAAGATAATAGTCTGACTCAGGCAGCTTTTGTTGCAGCACTCGCTGAATGGTTGATTTTCCCGATCTTCTGATTCCACTAATGATCAATATGCTCGGATCGTCAATAAATTTTTGAATCACCGCTTCTTGGGTTCGATCAAAGAAAGTTTTGGGAAAAGCATAGTCTTTCTGATCTGCAATTACTTGCTTAAGTAACTCACGGTCCATTATTTACCCTTTTTGCTTTTATAATACCTAAATAGGTGTGCGTTGTCAATACACACTTTTGGCTAAAAGTGTGCGTTGTGAACGCACACCTGTCTAGTGGGTTGTTTTTTAGTGAGTTGGATGGTCGATGATGGCGCCGCCAAGGCAGCGGGGCCCATCGTAGAAGACAACAGATTGGCGGGGAGTAATGGCTCTTTGGGGCTCGTCGAAGCGGACATGGAGGGTATCGCGACTCTTTTCAACGGTGCAGGGCTGCTCTGTTTGACGGTAACGGATTTTGGCCCGGCAATGGAGGGGGAAGGTAGGCTCTTCGGTTACCCAGGAGGGCTCGGTGGCAATAAGGGCAGGAGCGAAGAGGGCGGGATGATCCTCTCCTTGGGCGATAATGAGCTTCCGGCTTTTTTTGTCTTTGGCAGCGACAAACCAGGGCTCGCCTGGACCGCCCACTCCCATCCCTTTCCGCTGGCCAATGGTGTAGTAATAGATCCCATCATGGGTGCCGACCTGTTTGCCATCGGTAGTTTCGATAATCCCAGGCTCGTGGGGGATGTATTTTTCTAGAAAGGTGCGGAAATTTCTTTTGCCGATGAAGCAGATGCCGGTACTGTCCTTTTTGCTGAAGACGGGGAGAGAAGCTTTTTCGGCGAGGGCGCGGACATGGGGCTTTTCGAGATGGCCGATGGGAAAGTGGACGCGATTGAGGGTGGAGCTCTTGATGGTGTAGAGAAAGTAGCTTTGGTCTTTATTGGGATCAAGCCCTTTGTGGAGCTGCCCATTTTGGGTTTGGCAATAGTGGCCTGTTGCAAGAGCGTCGGCGCCGAGAGCTAGGGCTTTTTCGAAAAGGACCTTAAATTTGATCTCGCGGTTGCAGAGGATGTCGGGGTTGGGGGTATGGCCCAGCTCAATCTCTTTGAGAAAATGGGTAAAGACATTGTCCCAATACTCTTTGGCAAAGTTGACGGTGTAGAAGGGAATGTCGAGAAGCTCACACACGGCGCGGGCATCCTCGGCATCTTTTTCGGCGATGCAGTGCCCTTCTCTATCTTCTTCTTCCCAGTTCTTCATGAAAAGACCAAAAAGATCGTGTCCTTCTTTTTTGAGAAGATAGAGGGCTGTTGAGGAGTCGACTCCTCCTGATAGGGCTACGGCGATTTTCATGGCCATTATTTTACACCTTATGGTATATATGAAACAATGATTGGAATTTTTATTTATCTTTTAGCAGCTTTTTTCCTCCTCTATGAGATGGCTTTGCAGGTCTCCCCAAGTGTGATGACGCAGCATTTAATGCTCGATTTCGGTGGGGGAGCGGCGGCCCTTGGGGTGATGGCCTCTTTTTATTTTTATAGCTACACGCTGATGCAGATCCCAGTGGGGCTCCTTTTTGACCGCTTCAACGCCCGGTGGCTCATTTCGGGGGCGGTTTTTCTTTGCGCTTTGGGAACATTTTTCTTTGGCTGGGCCGATGGGATTATATGGGCGTCTGCGGGCCGCTTTTTGATGGGAATCGGCTCGGCATTTGCCTTTGTAGGGGTTTTGGTGGTGGCGGCCCGGTGGTTCCCTCCGAAATATTTTGCTTTTTTGGTGGGCGTTGCCCAGTTCCTGGCGGCGATGGGGGCGCTTTGTGGGGAGCTTCCTTTGTCATGGCTTTTGGAGGAACTTGACTGGCGGATGGTGATGGTCCTATTGGGGGGACTGGGGGTTGTATTGACCTGCCTCTGCGTAGGGGTGATCCGCGATCGCCCCTATCAACGTCACCATCATTTGCTGGCTGAGCTGCGGGAAATCGTTCGGAGTAGCCAGACGTGGTGGATCGCTCTTTATGCATTTTGTGGCTGGGGGCCGGTGGCGGTTTTTGCAGCTCTTTGGGGTGTTCCCTACATGAAGGTCCGCTTTGGGGTGGAAACAGCGGAGGCGGCTTTGGCGATGGCTCTTGTTTGGGTCGGGATTGGCCTTACAAGTCCCTTTTTGGGATGGATTTCTGATCACTTGGGAAGGAGGAAAGTCCTTTTAACGGCTTGCTCTTCGGTGGGACTGGTTTGCTCGTTGATTTTGTTTTATCTGCCGGTGGGATTTGGAACGGCTTTTGCTCTCCTCTTTGGGATGGGGATTGCGGCTGGAGGTCAGATCTTGTCGTTTGCCCTTGTAAAGGATAATAACCGCCCCTCAGTAGTAGGGACGGCTGTTGGATTGAATAATATGGCGGTGGTGGCAGGAGGGGCTCTCTTTCAGCCGCTGGTGGGCTTTTTGCTCCAGCTTTACTGGGGAGGAGGCCGGGACGGATATGGTGCCCCGGTCTACTCGATTGAGAACTACCACATTGGCCTCGTGGTTGTCCCGCTTTGTTTCTTTGTGGGCGTTATCAGCAGCCTCTTCTTCATTAAAGAGACCTACTGCAAGCCCAAGTATGACCCTATTACATGACTTGAAACGAGTTCATTGTGGCACTGGTACTCTGGTCGATGAGCTGATTGTCTTGCACAGATCCGCCTCTTTCTCGTTTGTCAAAGTTTCTAAGCCCTGCGATAGCAAGTGCGCTATAAACATTGCCATCTTTTAGATCGAGGACTCTATCAAAAACTGTGTTTAAGGCAGCTCCGATCCCTTTCTTAACGAGAGGAGTTGCAGCATCGGCTCCCATCTGAAGGAGGTGATGTCCCCAAGTTCCCGCTTTATCTCCTAAGGATTGGTGCTGTGTATCGATGGCATGACGGATTGTCGAGAGAAGGGTAACTTCATCTTTTGCTTTTTTCTGAAGCTCTGCTAGAGCTTGTTGTGCTATTGCGTATCGCTTATCTGCAATTGCGTTGGAAAGGGCTTCAATATGAGGAGCAAGTCTTTTTGCCATTTCGTATAGAGTACGCATTTGCGTGGCACATCTAGCTCCATCTTCTTTTGCTTTGAGAAGATCTATATTTCTCTTAAATTGGCTAAGGAACTTTCGGTGCTCCTCATTAAGATTTTCAAAGTCTTTTTCTTTAAGTAGCTTTTCCACTCTAGCGATGTAGGTAGCCTCTCTTGTTTGGGCAAGAGCGCGCTCGGGGATCAGCTGGTTTTCGATGAACGTCACCTGGTCTAAAACGGCTTGGTTTGCTGGTGTAAGGAGGGGACTAAACTGTTCGGTAATCACGGCATCGAGCTTTTTCGAGCAGATCCTTTCGATCGTCTCTCGAATTTTTTTTTCGGTTTCGGCATGTTTTTCTCGAAGAGCTTTTTCAAAGTTCGCTGGAGTGAAATCTTCATGGCTTTTTTCGAAATGTTTTAGTAGGGCTTCATGATTCCCTATTTGCTTAATTTCTTCTTCGCTATAGAGATCTTGAAGGCAGCCATGCCTTGTTGGAAGGAAGGCTTCTGCAATACTTTCTAGACTTCCATTCAGGATCATCTCCATATTTTCTTTGGTTCTCATCGCTTCATAAATAAGAGCGGTAATGTCACCAGCAATGGCGACGATTTGATCTTTTGCTAGACCTTCAACTCCGTTCTTTAAATGCTGGAGGATGGTGTCAGCTTTTAGCTGTTGATCTCGAGAAAGCTTTGGTTTTTTCTCAAGTAACTTAATGAAGTTGCTAGCAAGTTCTCCAAAGAGCCTTTTTCCTTTTCTGGTCTCATGGTGTTCCATACCGTCTTCTCCATCCTCATCCATAGAGGCTTCAAACTCCTCTAGCTGAGTAAGGATAACGGTATTAAGCTGATGGGAAAGGGCCGAGCTTCCCATCACACCTTTCACTGAATGAAGGACATGCTCTCCAACCTTAAAGAGCTTTAGGGCAACGTTGGAACTTCCTTTAAGGGTAAGGAACTGGGCCCAGTCTGCAACGACAAGGAGGGGAAGCCCTAAGTAGGTAGCGGTAGCCCCTAACCCAGAAGCAATTATTCGTAAGGCTGCTTCTGTTTTAGAGTGACTACTTTCTACAGCTTCAGAAAGCTCTTGTCGCCACGTGGCAGCTTTTTCTCGAAGGGAGAGTCGACTTAACACCACTTTCAACCCATCTTTGATCACTCTGCGATAAAGTCTAGCAACATCGACTCCACCATTTTGGGCTGGATCACATAGGTTTTGGTGGATTGTCTCTGACTTTCCTAAGAGAGAACTTCCTTTCTCCCACTGGTTATGAGCGTTAAGATAACGCAGAATCGCTTCGATCCCTATTTCAATGGGCTTATGATGGACATTACTTAAGGGGTTGTTGATCGGTTCGAACATCAACGTTCTCATTTGAGCAACAACCGCTTCAATAAACCTTTTAGCAAAGATCTTCGTGAGTTTACGAACCAATGAGGTCATCATATACCCCGTTACTTTAGAGAAAAAACCGAGGTTGGAGTCTTCAATCCATTTATTAAGAGCCTTTTTAAAGGCCGCTTTTCTGTCTTCTCCTGTTTTTCCCCCAAGATCTTGGTTAAGCTTGTAATGCTCGCTGTTAATTCTTTCTGCATCCCAACCGATGAAGCTTCCAATCGCTTGCACCGTTGCAAACTCAGTCAGGTTATTGATCATCTTATGTTTAGGGTCTGTAGCAGGGGTGAGCTGTTCAGTAGAAACCTCTTCGACAGGGCGGGTATTTTTGGTAAAATCGCGGGCAAGGTCACCAATCGCTGATGAAGCGGTCTCTTCGACTGCAAGGGTTTTCCTTGCAACAGGACCACTCTCAAAGAGCCCTTTAAGGATCTTCAAGGCTGCAGCTGGCTGGTTGGCCTTTGCCAAATTTGTTGCTTCATGGATTTTGGCCTCGACCTGCTCTGCTTCCTCATGGGTAAGGTCTGCTTTAATCAGAGAGTAAGCGCTATTAATAAGTCTATCAACTGTTGAGTAGATCCCTTGGAGCAACTCCGTTGCTCCCTCTAGGTAAGAGACTCCCTCAAGAAGGGTTAGGGCAATATCAACATTCTGGGATACTTCTTGGAGCGTTTTAGGGTTGCCATTTGTAAGGGCATTGATGGCTCCTTCGAGCTTTTTCATCTCAAGAACACGGGTAACCGCATGGAAAAAGATAGGATGGATGTTTTCACCCTCTTTCTCTTTTTCTAAAAACTTTTTTCCCCAAGCGATTTGACCTGCTTTTTCTATTTGAACATCTGAGCCGACCTCTCCATACTCTATAGCCGCATGGTAAAGGGCTAGAGCAAAGTCATCACTATTTAAGCTTTCTTGCACATGGCTTTCAATGAAGGTTGCAATTTGCTCTATAACACCTTCATGATCTTCAAAATTAACCTCAAGGTCTTTAAATTCGGGGTAGGCCGATTTTAATATTTTCACATCGATTTTGAGGTTATGTTGGATGACAAGGTCATTTCCTCCCGCTCTTACTCGGTCTAAGATCTGTTTTAAAGGAGGGGTAGGAAGAGCGCTTTTTGGTTTTGCTTTTGATCCACAAAAAGAAACCACATTAGTCTTAAAAACTTCAAGGATTTCTCGGAGACTCTCCATTGTCGTTTTAGGAAGAATTTTCTCTCCATATGAGGTAACGGTATCGAGTGTTTTTTCAATTTCAGAGCTTCCATCTCCAGTCACTCCATAGATCCTCTTAAGCTTAAGCAGAGCAGCACCATATTTTCTATTTTGCAAATAGGTAAAGGCCTCATTAATATCTTCGGTTTGGAAGCGGTTATAAGTCGCATCGATATAACGCTTAACAAGAGCTCCAAAACGGGCTTTGAAATCTTTGGCTCTAGTCATAAAAGGATGTCTTCTCAGGGCATCAATTGCTTGGTCGACCTTTTCTGGTAAAAGCCCTTGGCCATTCTCTAAGTCATGCATGATTTTATCGAACTTTTCGATCTCAAGAGCTTCTGCAACAGCCAAAAAGAGAGTCTTATCTGTCGATAGTTCAAGATTAGGCTGAACCTTTTTTTTAATAAAATTGGTTAAAGCAGGCTCAATCATATCAATAAGTTTTTTATTGCCACGATTTCCCATCACATCATTATAGACCCCTTTAAATAAGGGATGAGATTTCTCAAGTTCTTTCAGGTCGTTTGCTAGTGTATTGTGGACAAGCTGAGGGAGAGATCCATTGAGATTAAACCTAAATTTTGCAAGGTCACTCATGAGCTTGTGAAGAGGAAGGGGAGGAAGCTCGAGGGGAGTCAGTCCTTCGATGCCACCAAACTCCTCTTTAAAGACCTTCTTGGCTTTTCTAGCGATGGCTCCCACACCTTTTTGAACCGCACCTTTCTGCTCCTCGACCTCTTTTTCAACGAGTTTTAATGCTTTTCCTGTAAGCTCTTTTAATTTGTTATGGTCAGGTCCTTTTAAAGCTAGAAAGTCTGCTAAATTTGCATAGAGATCTGCAAGAGCCCCTGCTTGTTTTTGCGAAGAACTTGCTGTGAAATTACTTTCAAGGTCTTCGCTTACCTCTTTAATCGTGACTTGGATGTGAGGAGCGAGCTGCTGCAACCGATTATAGTTATTCTGGTCGATCGCCTTGTCAAATTCTTCTAAACATTTTTTGAGTTTCTTCATATTGTCTGAAGCGCTTCCTGTGAGCTTTGCAAGCTCAGGAAGGAGAACGAGTAAGGGAGAAATAGCCTTATAAAAGCTATAGGCTCCATTAAGGGTGCTGGCACCGGGGATTTTATCGACAAGTGAAGCGCCAAGATCATACAAAGGGTAGGACATGATAATTACCTCTATTATTTTATTATTATGACACGATTATAGCATAGTCGCTATTAATGTAAACACTAAATAAATAATTAAGCGTTTTTTATAAAATAAAAAAGTTTTAATTATACAATTTAACGCTGTTGTTATAAAAAAAGGACATGGAAAAAAACAGAATTTTTTTTGAATATGGGGAGGAAGAGCTCCGCCTTTTGCAAAAGGGGGGAGATGTCTTTCCTTGGAAGAAGTGGGGGCCCTATGTCTCTGAGCGTTCGTGGGGTACGGTCCGGGAGGACTATAGTGGAGATGGAAATGCTTGGGACCACTTCCCCTATGAGATGGCCCCTTACCGGACCTATCGGTGGGGCGAGGATGGAATCGCTGGCTTTTGCGACCGGTATCAGATTTTGGCTCTTACCCACGCCTTTTGGAATGGAAAAGATCCCATTTTGAAGGAAAGACTTTATGGAGTGGGGACCCATCAGGGGAACCATGGAGAAGATGTTAAAGAATATTATTACTATTTAGACGGGGTTCCTACCCACTCCTATATGCGCTATCTCTATAAGTATCCGTGCGAAGAGTACCCTTATGAGAAGCTTGCTGAGGAAGGGCGACAGCGGGGGATCGAAGAGCGGGAATATGAGCTTGTCGATACGGGGATTTTTAATGGGGGGCGCTATTTTGACATCTATATCGAGTATGCCAAGGGGGGCAAGGATGACATCTGCGTCAAGCTAACCATCGAGAATAGGAGCTCCCAGGAGGAGTCGATCCATGTGATTCCCCAGCTGATCTTTCGCAATACGTGGGGATGGGGCGAGGAGAGACTTCCTGAGCCGGTGATGCGGCGAGGCAAGGGGGGATGCATCGAGGCCGATGATAGTATGGCCCAGTCGCCTAGCCGTTTAAGCTTTGATTACCATGTAGGAAAGCGCTATTTTTATGCCGATGAGCGGGCCGAGATCCTCTTTACCAACAATGAGACCAATAAAGAGCATCTCTATGGAGAAAAAAGTGAGACCCCTTATACGAAAGATGCCTTTCACCGCTATATTGTTTTAGACGATAAGGAGAAGGTGAACCCTGAGGAGAAGGGGACCAAAGCTTGTTTCTACTTTAGGGACTTAAAAGTGCCTGCTGGAGGGAAGGAAGAGATCCTCCTCCGTTTGACCAATACACCGCTGAAGCATCCGCTAACGGGGGTCGAGGAGACGATCCATAAACGGAAGCGGCAGGCTGATGAATACTATGCGGGGATCCATCCGAAAGGGGCCACTGAAGAGGAAAAGATCATCCAGCGGCAGGCTTTAGCGGGGATGATTTGGACCAAGCAGATCTACCTATACGATGTGAACCTGTGGCTCAAAGGGGACAATCCTGAGGAGCCTCCTCCTCAGTCGCGGGAAAGTATCCGAAATACCCACTGGAAACACCTTATCTCAAAGCGGATCATTTCGATGCCCGACAAGTGGGAATATCCTTGGTTTGCGGCGTGGGACTTGGCATTTCACTGTATATCTCTTGCCCTTACCGATATGGATTTTGCGAAGGACCAACTGTGGTACCTCCTTTTTGATCAGTTTCAACATCCCAACGGGCAGGTTCCTGCTTATGAGTGGGAGTTTTCTGACCTCAACCCTCCGGTGCAGGGATGGGCAGCCCTCCGCCTCTTTAACATGGATGGGAAGAAGGATACCGCCTTCTTGAAGAAGTGTTTTCATAAGCTCCTTCTCAACTTTGCCTGGTGGGTCAATAAGGTCGATGCAAAGGGGAATAACGTCTTTGAGGGGGGCTTTCTTGGGATGGATAACATCACCGTTGTCGACCGGAGTCAGGAGATTCCCGGCGGCGGGAAGATCGAGCAGTCCGATGGAACGGGATGGATGGGCTTTTTCTGCCTTAACCTGATGCGGATGGCTCTCGAGCTTGCTAAAGAGGATTCTGTTTACGAGGGGATGGCGATCAAGTTTTATGAGCACTTTGTCTATATTGCCAATGCCTTAGTTGCTGCCGAAAACCGAGAGGTCCAAAACTGGGACGAAGAGGATGGCTTTTTCTACGACGTCCTCACCGGTTGCAAGACCAATAACCATATCCGGATCAAGGTCCGCTCGATGGTGGGGCTTATCCCTCTTTATGCTGTCGATTGCATTACCGCTGAGGAGCTTGACCAGTTCAAAGGGTTTGCCGAGAGCTTCCAGTGGTTTACCAAAAACCGGGAAGATATCTGTAGCCGTTGTGTCACCCCCATCGAGCAAGACGGAAAGAAAAAGTATCTCCTCACCCTCATGGAACCTGAAAAAATTGGACGGGTTCTCGAAAAGGTGTGGGATCCCAATGAATTCCGCTCTGACTACGGAATCCGCAGTCTTTCGAAATATCATGAGAAAAACCCTTACGAGCTTTTAGGGAGCCGGATCAAGTATGAGCCGGCAGAGGCCGAGTCGACCCTCATGGGAGGAAACTCGAACTGGCGGGGGCCGATCTGGTTTCCCACCTCATTCCTCTTTATCGAAGCGCTCAAAACCTTAGGAGAGCACACAGGAGATCAGATTAAAGTGGAGGGGAAAACGCCCCACGAAATGGCCCACTACTTTGCCGATGCTCTCATCAACCTTTTCAAAAAGGATTCTGAAGGAAAACGCCCCATCTATGGGGACTATGACCTCCTTCAAAACGAGCCTCATTTCCAAGATCTTATTCTTTTTTATGAGCACTTTCATGGCGATACGGGGCGGGGGCTGGGCGCTTCGCACCAAACCGGCTGGACGGGTCTCGTTGCCAATCTTATTGCTGAATGGCGTAAGTGACTTCTTAAAAAAGATCTGTGTGAGTACCTGTTCTAACTAGGATTAGAGTTTTCCTAATCAGTTGGTAAACAAGGAGCCAATCGGGCTCAATATGACACTCCCAATGATCTCTATAGTTTCCTATTAACTTATGGTTTCTAAACTTTGGAGGTAATGGTTCTTCTTACATAAGAAGATAGATAACATCGGTTAGTTTCTTTGTGTTTTTTCCTCGACGTTTCATCTTTTTCACGTCTTTTTGGAACGTATTTGTATATTCTACAGAAAGCATTATATTCCTAGCTTATCACAGAGATCTTCAAAGTCATTTGCTTTGATTGTTTTTCGTTTTCTAGCATCTTCCATTGCTTTTTGTGTTTCTTTGTTAGGCTTTTTTGTTGGGTGTAGAGCTGGTTCTAGAGAAGTTAGAACAAACTCCCTAATAGTAAGCCCCTGAGAATTAGCAAGAACTTTTAGACGTCGGTGATCTTTTGTTGGAATGTCAATAGACATTCGAGTCATTTGAGTAGCCATAGCATCTCTCCTTATTTTCCCTTATTATATCAGATATAAGTATTTAAGTATTTCTATCTATTTCAACAAGAGAATTTTACGCTTTTCATGGTTTAGTGAAAAGAATTGTCTTCTTGTGAGTTATTCAACGGTAACTGATTTAGCAAGGTTGCGGGGTTGATCGATGTCGGTACCCTGGATTTTTGCGACGTAGTAGGCAAAGAGCTGTCCGGCAACTGAGTAGGGGATCGAGGCGAGGGGATCGATCACTTTGGGGATCCAGAGGACATCGTTTGTAATGGTCAGGACCTCCTCTTTTCCCTTCGGAGCAAAGGCGAGGATGGAGCCGCCGCGCGCTTTGATCTCCATCAAATTGCTCATCATCTTATCAAAGGTTTGAAGGTTGCCGCAGAGGCCGATGACGGCTAAGTCGGGATTTACAAGGGCGATGGGGCCATGCTTCATCTCACCAGCGGGGTAGCCATTTGCATTCAGATAACTAATCTCTTTGAGCTTGAGAGCTGCTTCTAAACTTGTGGGATACATGTAACGCCGCCCCATAAAAAAAAAGTGCTCAAAGGATGCATACTTTTCGGCGTAGGCCTCAATCTGCGACCCTTGCGCGAGCACTTGGGTGATCTTATGGGGGAGGTGTTTGAGCTCTTTGATAAATTGCTGCCCTTCCTCCTCACTGAGGTGGCGGAGGCGGGCCATGTGGAGGCAAAGGAGGGAAAGAACTGTCAGCTGACTGGTGAAAGCTTTGGTCGAGCAGACACTTACCTCAGGTCCCGCTCTTAAAAAGAGGAAAGAGTCGGTTTCGCGGACAAGTGTCGAGTGGTCAACATTGCAGAGAGCAACCACCTTGGCCCCTTTTGCTTTTGCTTCACGGACGGCAGCGATCGTATCAGCTGTTTCTCCCGATTGGCTAATGGCGATGACGAGGGTATCTTCAGAGATAATGGGGTTGGTATAGCGGAACTCCGAGGCGATTTCCACTTCGGTGGGGATCCGGGCGAGGTGTTCGAACTGCGAGGCGGCAATGGAGCCCGCATGCCAAGAGCTTCCGCAGGCTAAGATGAGGATCCGGTTGACCGACTGCAGTTTTTGATCGGAAAGCTTGAGCCCTTCTAGCTCTGCTTTTCCAAACTCTTCGCACAGGCGTCCTGCCATTGCCTGTTGAACCGTTTGCGGCTGCTCAAAGATCTCTTTGAGCATGTAATGGTCATACCCATTTTTCGAGACAGAGGTATTTTCAAAAGCAACCGTTGTCAGCTTTTTCTCTACCTTGCGCCCATGGGTATTATAGAGGGTAAAGCTGTTGTGCTTGAGGAGGACCACCTCATCATCTTTGAGGTAGAGGACGTCGAGCACCTTTCCGTTAAAAGAGTTTGCATCAGAGGAGAGATAAGCCTCTCCCGTTTTGGGATCCATCCCGACGACGAGGGGACTTTCTCTAGAGGCGCCAATAATCTCATTAGGGTGATCTTTATGGATGATCGCCAGGGCAAAAGAACCATGGAGTTCTCGGAGCGCTTTTTGGACCGCTGTCCGGAGGTTTCCCTGATAGTAGTGAGAGATCAAAGCAGCGATCACTTCGGTGTCGGTATCAGAAGAAAACTGTACCCCTTTTTGAATCAGTTTTTCCCGGATAGCATGGTGATTTTCGATGATTCCATTATGGACAATTGCCAAGGTCTCTTCTTGGTCAAGATGGGGGTGAGCATTTTCCTGGTTAGGGATTCCATGCGTGGCCCAGCGGGTATGGGCAATGGCACTTTCCAGCTCGAGGTTTTCCTCGGTGACCGCCTCTTCGAGCGCGCCCACCTTGCCTGCTCGTTTACAAGCCCGGATCTTCCCATCGATCATCCCTGCAATGCCCGAAGAGTCGTAACCCCGATACTCGAGAAGTTTTAGCCCATCGATGCAGACATCGACAGAACTCCTAAGCTCTTTGGGGGAGCGAATGTAACCAAATATTCCACACATAGCTGTGATTTTAGCTTAAGGTTCCTTCCATGGCAAGAAAAAGAGGAAATTCTTTTCGGGCGCGGTTCTCCATTTTTGCCCACTTTCCAGTGCTCATTTTTGGCGAATCCCACTCTTCCATGCGGGTAATCGCAAGGCCTGCCTCTCCCATCCACGTCACGTAAGTTGAGAGGGGAACATGGTAGGAAAAAGTTTTTTCTGACTTTCCCCCCTTGCTTGGGTGCATCTGAATCGGAATTTCCATCGGAGAGAGGTAGCGGTCGATCCGCCGGTATTGGATCTTTCTTCCTTCATCAACCCCCCAGCTCGACTGCCGCGGGATCCGGTAACAGGGATGGTTGAGAACCAGGGTGAGCGTCCCCCCTTTCCGGAGGTGCTTGGCTCCATTGGCAATTGCCTTTGCCCCATCGGTCATATTCTGGAGCGCTAAAATGATGAAAACATGGCTAAAATCGCCCTCTACTTTCAGCGGTTTGGTAGCATCTCCGAGCATAAACCGATGATTCGACCGCTTCTCTCCCTTTTGAAGCAGTGATTTTGCCGCATCGACCCCCACATAGCGCACCCCCTTTGGGAGTTGCCGGGCAAAAACCCCTTGTCCACACCCAAGGTCGAGGACCGCATCTTCCTCACCGAAGGAGTACCACTCCTTCAGCCTTGGGAAGATCACCTCTTTGTGGTAGGTATGTCCCTCCTTAGCAACGAGGGTATCATACCATTTACCAACCTGCTTCCATGACGTATCTTTCATAAAGATCCATTTTACCCAATTGACATTTATGGCAAAAGAGGTAAATCTAATGACATGTCAGAAAGAGACTTGAGCAAGCCCCTTAGAGATTTCATCGTTCCCGTTAGGACTACCATCCACGTTGACCATACTGTTGAAGAAGCCCTCCGCTACCTCCGTGATAAACATATCACCGATGAAATTATTTATATCTATGTGGTTGATGAGCACCGGAAGCTCCTTGGCGTTGTCCCCACCCGCCGCCTTCTCCTCACCGAGCCAGAAGTGCCCATTACCGAGATCATGGGAACACATCTTTTTAGCCTCAAAGGAGACCAGACTCTCCAAGAGGCGATGGAGTTTTTAGAGACCCACCACCTCCTCGCCCTTCCCGTTGTTGACGATAACAACCATCTTTTAGGGGTGATCGATGTCAGCGTCTACCTTGAAGAAAAGGTCGACATTGCGTCGGCCCGTCACCGTTCTGACGTTTTTCAGCTGCTGGGGATGTATGTCGAAGAGGGGAAGAAAGCCACCCCTTGGCAAGGGTACCGCTCTCGGATGCCATGGATCTTTTGTAATATGCTTGGAGGATTTGCCTGCGCCATTATTGCTGTGGTCTATGAGGTGGTCCTTGCTAAAGTTCTCCTTCTCGCTATGTTCATCCCCCTTGTCCTCACCCTTTCCGAGTCGATCTCGATGCAATCGATGGCGCAGAGTATGCAGCTTCTCAAGAAGAATACCCGCCGGTCGAAATATACCTGGGCATGCCTCTTTCGAGAGTGGCAGATCGTAGCTCTGATTGCAGCCACCTCCGGGATGATCGTCGGCTCGGTCTCCCTCCTCTGGGGGGATGGGATCGTTCCTGGACTGACCATTGCCTTTGGGATCATGATCTCGGTCTATGTCACCTCGACGATCGGCTCAGCGGTCCCGCTGATCCTCCATGCCCGGAAATGGGACCCCCGCGTGGCTGCCGGCCCTGTGGTCCTCATGTTCGCCGACGTCCTCACCACCCTGATTTACCTCTCTTTAGGGACATGGTGGCTCCTTTAAGATGGGAAGTTTAAGACTTGTTTTAGGTGATCAGCTAAGTGAAACCCTGACAGCGCTTGAAGGGTGTGATAAGAAAAAAGACTCTATCCTTTTCTGCGAAACACTTGATGAGTTTACACATGTCAAACACCACAAGAAAAAAATTGCCTTTTTGATCTCTGCTCGTCGCCACTTTGCATCGCTGCTTAAAAAGAAAAAGTATCCCGTCTACTATGTCGAGCTGACACAAGACTCTCTTTCCACTGTCATTCAAAAGGTGATGCAAGACAAGAAATTGAGCCGCCTGATCGTGACTTTTCCAAGCGAGTATCATGTTTTAAAAGAGCTTGAGGCCCTTAAAGTCGAGCTAGAAATACGTTCCGATACCCGCTTCCTTTCCACTCCAGAAGAGTTTGCCGCTTGGGCGAAGGGGAGGAAAGAGCTCATGATGGAGTTTTTCTATCGTGAGATGCGAAAAAAACACCAAGTTTTAATGGAGCAAAAGGGGCCGATTGGAGGGAAGTGGAACTATGATGCTGAAAACCGAAACCCTCCCAAAGAGGGGCTCCAGGTTCCTCCTCCTTACGAGGAAAAACAAGATAGAATAACACAAGAGGCCTTAGCCCTTGTAAAACGCCACTTCTCTACCCACTTTGGAGACCTTGCCCCCTTTTATTTTGCAGTGACTCGCGAGGGGGCTTTAAAGGCTCTCGATCTTTTTATCACCGAGCGCCTTCCCCTTTTTGGCCACTATCAAGATGCCATGATCGAAAAAGAGCCCTGGATGTTTCACTCCCATATCAGTTTCTACATCAATACCGGTTTGCTCGAGCCGTTAGAGGTGATCGAAAGGGCTGAAGAGGCCTACCAAAAAGAAAAGGCCCCCCTCAGCGCTGTTGAAGGATTTATTCGACAGATCTTAGGATGGCGGGAGTATGTGCGAGGCATCTACTGGCTGAAGATGCCCCAGTATGCAACCCTCAATTTTTTCAACGCAAAGCGTTCCCTTCCCGAGTTTTTCTGGACAGGAAAAACCCCGATGAACTGTTTAGCTCAGTGTGTTCGAGAGACAAAGGAGAATGCCTATGCCCACCACATTCAGCGTCTCATGGTTTTGGGAAATTTTGCATTGATTGCAGGGCTTTACCCCGATGAGGTGAATGAGTGGTATTGGATCGTCTACGCTGATGCCTACCAATGGGTCGAGCTTCCAAATGTTACTGGTATGATTCTCTATGCCGATGGGGGGATTTTAGGAACCAAGCCCTATGCCGCCAGTGGGGCTTACATCAATAAAATGTCCAACTACTGCAAAAACTGCGCCTACAATGTCAAAGAAAAAAATGGGGAAAAGGCCTGCCCTTTCAACTATCTTTACTGGGATTTTCTCTTGAGAAATCAGACGAAGCTTTCTGATAACAGGCGCCTTCAGATGATCTACCGGACCCTTCAAAAAATGGATCCTGAACGGATCAAGATGATCAAAGAAGATGCAGAAGGGTTTCTTACTTCTCTTTAATTCTTTCAAAGGCTGCAAGAGCTTCTTCTCTTGAAGCTTTTAGATCGACAATCGGAAGAGGATAGTCTTTTCCTAAAACAATCCCTGCTTGCTCGAGGATCTCTTCGGGGGCTTCCCAGGGACGGAAAAGGTACTTATCGGAAAGTTTTGCGAGCTCGGGCACATATTTGCGGGTATAGTCGCCTTGAGGGTCAAACTTTTCCCCTTGGGTGATCGGGTTAAAGATCCGGAAGTAGGGGGCAGCATCGGCGCCACACCCTCCGATCCACTGCCAGCTGGCGCTATTATTGGCAAGGTCAGCATCGAAGAGACAGTCCCAAAACCAAGCCTCTCCTTCGTGCCAGTGTAGGAGGAGGTTTTTCACCAGAAAAGAACCAACAACCATCCGCATTCGGTTATGCATGTAGCCGGTGGCGTAAAGCTCCCGCATCCCTGCATCGACAAAGGGGTAACCCGTGTGTCCTGTTTGCCAAGCTTTAAGGAGTTTAGGATCTTTTTTCCATTGAAAGCGGTCAAACTTTTCTTGGAGATTTTTTTCAGGAAGGGAGGGAAAGTGGTAGAGGAGGTTATGGGAAAATTCTCGCCATCCGAGCTCACTTAAGAAGTGGTTGGTGTCATGGCCTTCTTCTATTTTGGAGACGTCTGCCCACAGTTGGTGGGGAGAAATTTCCCCAAAATGGAGGTGGGGGGAAAGGCGAGAGACATGGGCTTGTGCGGGCAAATCCCGTCCCACTTTATATCCTTTGAGCCCCTCTTTGAGGAAGATTTCCCACCTTTTTTCCGCTCCGGCTTCTCCAGGCTCCCACCCCGAAAAAACCTCTTTTCCCCAAGGCTTTTTAGGAAGAAGGTCGATGGCGTTGAGAGTGAGACTGGAAGGGGGGAGAGGGGCGCAAGTGAGAGTTGGCTTAGGGAGAGGAGTTCTTGGAGGCTCTCCCTTTAAACAGCTGGTCTTGTAAAAGGGGGTAAACACCTTATAAGGGGTTCCATCTCCTTTTGTGGTTTCCCACGGTTCCCATAAAAGAGAGCCATTAAAACTTTGGACATCGAGCCCCTCTTTTTTGAGGTGCTCTTTCAGTTTTTTGTCTCTTGTGATGGCCCAAGGCTCGTAGCACCGGTTCCAGTAAACCCCTTCAGCGCCTGTTTCTTTGATGAGCTGGGGGAGGATGTTTAGGGGATCTCCCTTGTAGAAAGCTAAGTGGCCGTTGAAAGAATCACTCAGCGCTTTGAGAGAGTGGTGGAGCCAGAGCCGGCTTGCCTCTCCCATCACCCACTTTCCAGGATGGGTGTCATTAAGGATATAGAGAGGGAGGACCTCTCCTTTTTGAGCAGCTTCTGATAAGGCGGGGTGGTCCTGGCATCTTAAATCTTGGCGAAACCAGACAATCCTCATTAGGGCTCATTCCAGCTTGGTTTTTTAAAGAGGAGAATAATAAAAGGCATGGCGCAGAAGCCAATAATTCCAAGAGAGAGGAAGAGCTCATAGAAGAGGATGCTTCCTGTTTCAAGGTCATCAGTAGGAAAGAAGCCAATGATGATAGAAAAAAGGGCGCCAAGAAGACCGGTACCAGCTGTGAGCCACATTCCAAAGTTTCCACCTGGGATTTTATAGGGACGAGGCGTATTTGGCTTTTTATACCTCAAAGCAATTCCAGCAGCAAACATCAAGATATACATGATCAAATAGAGCTGTGAGGCTAAGATAAGGAGAATTAAGAAAGAGCTGTTGACATCTGGCATGAAAAGGAAGATCGCTCCGAGAATCGAAACGATGATTCCCTGAAAGATAAGCATCGCACCAGGCATGCCATGTTTGTTGACCTTATGAAGGACCGGAGGAAAGTCTCCATCTTGAGCGGCGGCAAGGAGCCCTTTGCTTGGACCCGCAGCCCAGGTACTTGTACCTCCAAGAGCGCCAAAGGTGATCATCACAGCAATGACCGGGATGGCCCAGCTAAGGTTATAAGAATCAAGGAAGATAGAAATCGCTTCCATTCCCCCTGAAGCGAGGTTGATATTTTCCTTTGGGATGACAACAGCGATCGCAAGGGTTCCTAATACAGAAAGGATGACGATAATGACTGCGGAAAGGAAGATAGCGCGGGGATAATTTTTCTGGGGGTTTTGAACATCGCGAGCGTGGACGGCTGACATTTCCATTCCTGCAAAACCGAGGAGGACTCCGACAAGGAGAGAGAGTTTAGCGGGGCTGCTTAAGTCGGGGATGAAGCTTCCCCAGCTAAAGTCGACATGGGAGGGCTTCCCACCGCTGAGCCAAGCGATTCCTAGTCCAATGATGATGATGCCAGGAGTAATCGTGCCAAGGATTACCCCAAGGGAACTGATCCATCCCGAGACTCTCATTCCCAGAAGGTTGATCAATGTTACTCCCCAAAAGGTTCCAAAGATCATGCAGAACATATAGAAAGTATTATTTGCCAATGTAGGGCTAAAGATGTAGGCAACTGTTCCGGCGATAAAAGAAAGGATTGTTGGGTACCAGACCACATTTTCGGTCCAAAGGAGCCATCCAGCAAGAAATCCAAGGCGGTGGCCAAAGGCTGCTTTGACCCATGCATAGACTCCTCCTCTTTCAGGCCATCCAGTGGCTAGTTCTGCAGAGACGAGAGAAACCGGAATAAAAAAAATGAGGATCGCAACGATAAAGTAAAAGAGAGAGGAAAAGCCGTAAACAGCGGTGAATGGCCAATTTTTAATGCTACAAATCGCTGCCACATTAATCATGGCTAAGAGAAAAATATTGAGGGTGCGGGTGCTGTTTTTCATCTTTTTGTTTATAGATAATAAAGGATCCACTATAGCATGACTTATATGAAGTTGAAAAGAAAAATCCTTGTTTTTTTGCTGCCAGCCCTCCTTTTTTCGGGAGAGATGCAAAAAACGATCCAAAAAAAGGTGACCGCCTATCGGGACCAATACTCGCCGACAGGGATCGCTGTGATAGCCATTGGGGAAGATGAGGGAGAGCCTTTTCAACAAATCGTGACGCGGGGAACCCTTTCTCTGACGACGACCATCCCTGTCAACCCCTTCACCGAGTTTCGGATTGGTCCGATCACACAGCTCTTCACCGCCTCTATCTTGGCCTATTTTGTTCAAGAAGGGCAGGTCAGCCTAAACGATCCGGTCTCCAAGTTTGTCCCCAAGTCAACAGTCCTTCCCACCTACAATGGAAAAGAGATCACTCTGGGCGACTTGGCAACGCATACTTCGGGCCTTCCCGATATGCCTTACTCGCTTTCGAGCCGCTCCTCCTTTAGTGTGAGCCAAATGTACCGCTTCCTCTCAAAATATCAGCTTCCAAGGGAGCCGGGAACCGAGTGTGAGTATTCCAACTTTGGATATGCTTTTTTGGCAAGCCTCCTCTCCCGCTTGTCGAAGCGCTCTTTCCCCGAGCTGATGAAGGATCAGATCCTCCACCCTCTCAACCTCGACGACACGGTTTTTACTTTATCGGCCGAGCAGAAAAAACGGCTTGCTACGGGGTATGAGCAGGCGAGAGGTATTTACCCTCTTTTAAGTGAAAAAGTCTACTCGATTTTTATTGGTTCGGGTGGACTCTACTCGATGCCCCGCAATATGCTCACGTTTCTCTCCTTTTGCATGGGAAGGGAAAAGACAAGTCTCAATGCCATTCTTCCTATTATGGAAACCCCTTACCATACCTTTCAAAATTTTAAGATGGCGCTGGGGTGGCAATTACGCTCTATTGAGGAAGGGGATTGTTACTGCTTAGGAGGCTCCCTCTTTGGCTTTGCCATGTATATCGGTTACCTTCCCGATAAAGGGGTAGGAGTCGTCATTCTCACCAACCAGGGAGACTTTGACCTTACCTCTTTTGGTGAAGAGCTCTTATCTACCATGGCAAAGTAAAATTTTATTGACTTGCCTGTACATAGAGGGCAGGTAAACTCTGTTCCATCGCAAACAAGCGCTCCCAAAGTTCAAAATTAAAATAGATGTTAATGCAAAAAATAATTTTATAACAAGAGTTATTTGACTTTTCCTTATAGAGAGGGTACCCTTTACCCATGGCGGCGGCACTTGTATTCCTTTTTTTAATGGCACTTCCCTCTCTTTTTGTGAGGGTTACGATTTTGCACAGGAACTTACCTGCACGCCCCTCCCTCTTTTTCTCCTATCTCACCGGCGCCTGCCAAGATTTTTTTATCGCTTTTCAACAGCTTTTTATCCTTGTATTGATGGTGAAGGTTCTTCCCTTTGCCCAAGGGGCCCTGTTTTGGATTCTTGTGACCCTATCCTCCCTTCTTCAACTTCATCTGATTTTTGATGCTGTTCTCCACCGGAAAACAGCCATTCGGATGGAGGTCTCTTTCCTCTCCCTTTTTAACGATGCCCGCTGCTTTTGGGACTCGGCAAAGGAAAAGAAGATCTGGCGGTTTATCCCCGGAGCTCTTCTCTTTTTGTCCTTTCCCCTCTTCACCTATTGGCACTCTTGGGAGAGCTTGAGGACTCTTTCTTTGAAAGGGGAGTGGCTCCTTTTCGGCCTTCTTTTGGGAGTCGTGGGAGTTGCAGGCCACTTTTTCCTCCCAAAGAAGCTCTCTTATGGGACCGATCATATCGTCTTTCAACATGAGATGTGGTATCTTAAAAAGCTGATCCGCTTCATCAAGAGGAAGAGTGATCGGACCGATTTAGGCTACCTTGCCCGCTCCCATTTTCAAAGCCATAATGAAAAGAAAACCGCTCCCTCATCGGAGTACCCTCTCTTTAAATATACCCAAGGGTTCACAGGCGATAAGGCTTTTAACATCCGCGTCGATGAAGGGGAGTCGCCCCATGTGATCTTCTTATTTCTAGAGTCTTTTCGGGCAAAAAATGTGGGCACTCTTGGCGCTGAAAAAGGGGTGACCCCTCACTTTGATCGGCTAGCAAAGGAGGGGATCCTCTTCACCGACTTTTATGCCAACTCGGTTCGCACCTCCCGCTCTGTTGTCTCCTCCCTTTTTGGGGTTCCTTCCGATGTGGACGCTTCGGAGCAGGCTGCTCGGACAGAAGCGCCCTTTATCGGGATTCCGCAGCTGATGCATGAAGGGAGGTACCAAACAAGTTATCTCCACAATGGAACGGTCGAGTTCGAAAACCAAGACGCTTTCTTTGAGCTCCATGGCTACGATGCGATCCACGGGAAGGAAGAGATGATGCGGGCCTTTCCTGAGGCGCCTGTTTCGAGCTGGGGTCTTCCCGATGAATACCTGATGCACTACACCGCAGACTTTTTAGAAAAGCATAAGGATCATCCCCAGTTTCTCACCCTCTTTTCGATCACCAACCACCACCCCTGGAACCTGCCGGAGCACTATAAGCCTCCGACGCTCCCTCCAGAGATCTCCCGCACCTATAAAAAATACCTCAGCACCTTCCACTATACCGATGCGTGCTTGGGCCTTCTTATCGAGCTTCTCAAAGAAAAGGGGCTCCTTCAAAACACCCTTCTCTTCATCTTAGGTGACCATGGCTACCCGATGGGAGAGCATGGAAACTTTGTGGAGCAGCGCTACCTCTATGAGGAAAACATCCGGGTTCCCTTGCTGATCTACGGCGAGGGGCGGATCATCGAGCCCAAGCGGATCACCGCTCCCGGGAGCCAGCTCGACCTTGTTCCGACCCTGATGGACCTCCTCGATCTCCATGGGTTTAACATCTCGATTGGAAGTTCTCTGATACGAGAAAGTGAGGGGCGCCCCATCTTCTTCCACAACCCTTATGTCTTTAAAAACTTTGGGTGCCGCGCTGGAAAATATAAGTTCATCTATACCCGGATTTCCCAAGAGATCGAGCTCTACGATCTTGAAAAGGATCCCGAGGAAAAGGAAAATATTGCGCCCCAAAATCCGCAACTTGCGCAGGAGTTTCTCCAAAGTGTTAAAGACTACGAGCGCCTCTTCCACCGCCTCTACTCAGAGAAGCGAATTGTGCCCGAAGACGCTCCGATTTTCACTGGTCTATATCAGGAATCTCTGGTAACATAAGTGGATGAAACGGGAACAGTGGAAGTCACGTCTTGGATTTATATGGGCGGCGGTAGGCTCAGCGATTGGGCTGGGGAGCATCTGGCGCTTCCCCTATGTGATGGGGGAGAATGGGGGAGCGACCTTTGTTTTTCTCTACTTGATCTGTCTTCTGGTTGTCGGGTTTCCTGTCTTGGTTTCAGAAATTTTAATTGGGCGCAAAGCGCAACTTAACCCTTCAGGTTCCTTCAAGCAAATTGGGCGTCACCGGGGATGGCAAGGAGCGGGAAAGATGACCATCTTCACCGGCTTTTTGGTCAGCTCCTTTTATGCGACAGTCGCTGGATGGGCGCTCGGCTATTTGGTCCAGGCGGTTTTGGGCAAGCTCTCCGGCTTAAACTCAAGCGGTGCGGCAACGGCCCACTTCAAAGCCTTTACCGCTTCTCCTCTTTGGGGAGTGGGTGTACTGATTGCCTTTTTATCGTTGGCCTTTTTGATCCTCTATACGGGGGTGCGCAAAGGGATCGAAGCGGGCAATAAGATCATGATGCCCCTTCTCTTTTTTGTTTTACTTTTCCTCGCAGTGCGGGGGCTCATGATGCCAGGGGGAGAGGCGGGTCTTGCCTTTGTCTTTAAGCCCGACTGGTCGGAGGTGACCCCTCTGGCAATCCTCCTTGCCCTGGGACAGGCCTTCTTTTCTTTAAGCTTGGGACAGGGGACGATGGTCACCTATGGGAGCTACTTAGGCAAAAAGGAAAATATTCCGGGAACCTGTGTGCCGATCACCCTGTTTGGGATCATTGTCTCGATGCTCGCGGGAATTGCCATTTTTACGATCGTCTTTTCTGCCGGCCTGTCTCCGGCATCGGGGGAGAGCTTGATGTTTGAAACGTTGCCGATCGTCTTTTCCCAGATCTCGGGAGGCTACTTGATGAGTATCCTCTTTTTCCTCCTCCTTGTTTTAGCGGCGCTCACCTCTCAGATCTCGGCGATGGAGCCGCTGATTGCTTACCTGATCGACGCAAAAAAATGGAAGCGCCACCGCGCAGCTTCCTTTACAGGGGGAGCCGTTTTTCTTGTGGCCCTTCCGTGCACCTTGTCGTTTGGGCCGTGGAGCGGGTTTACCATTTTTGGGATGAATTTTTTCAATCTTCTTCTCTATGTGTCCCTGAATATCTTGATTCCTCTTGGGGGGCTGTGTGCTGCCTTGCTTGTGGGGTGGCGGTGGACCTTTAAGCGGGCCTTCCCCCATCTTCAAGAGGGGGCAGAGGGGCTCTTTGGGAGTTATCCTTCTCTAAAGTGGTACTTTGAGATCAGTATCAGATATCTTGCCCCTCTCATGGTTGTCATTATTATGCTTGATGCGTTAGGTATATTTTAATGCTGAGTCTTTTATTCGCTCGCCTCTTTATCAGGCGGGACTTTAGTATCCTGGGGATCTTACAGGAACTGGGAGCTGCGATGCAGCTTGCCCTTGTCCCTTGGCTGGCTCCTGCCCTAGAGCTTTTGGTTTTATATGACGCCTATATCGATAAGAAGATGGGATTTCGCTTGGGAAGCGGCTCTTTTCCTCTCCTTTTTCAGCTCGGGGAGTTTAAGGACTCGGCCAAAGCGATCGGAATCTTCCGTGTCCTCCCTCTTTTTTTAGGGGTGACGGCTCTCTCCCTTTTTTTTCATCCCTTCACCCCTTGGCTTCTTGTTTTGGGACTTGTTCCAGCTCAAAAAGAGAGTCTTATCCTCATATGGGAAAAGGAGCTTTTCCAAAAGCTCTTCAAACCTAAAAAGAAAAACTTTCTTCCCTTCATCAAACGGGAACTTCTTTCTAAAAATGAGATTTCAAGTGCCCCCTCAATTGACTACCCCCTTCTTCGTTATACGGCCGGCTTTAAGGGGGAGCGCACGTTTAATATTAGGCTAGAACCCGGGGAAAAACCCCATGTGATTTTCCTCTTTTTTGAGTCGCTCCGCGCCAAAGATTTTCGGGAAGAGGTGACCCCGAACCTCTGCGCGTTGGCAAAGAAGAGTCATGTTTTTTCTAACTTCTATTCGAACTCGGTTTTGACTTTCCGCGCTTTTTATACCGCGCTCTATGGCCTCCCGTACTCGCTCGGGACAAAGACAGGGCTTGAGCTCAACCTCCCCACTGTGGGCCTTCCAGAGCTGTTTCATGAGCGGGGCTATGAGACCAACTTTTTTACTGGCGCTTCTTGGTCTCTGGGTGGGGTGGATCATTTTTTAAAGAGAAGGGCAGTCACACGGGTGATTGATAAAAAGGATTTTTCCAGCGAAGCGCTTGGAAGCTCCTGGGGGATTGAGGATGGATATCTTTTGAACGGTGTGGCAGACCACTTGGAAAGACACCAAGAGGTCCCTCAGTTCTATACCTTGTTCACGATTACCTCTCATCACCCATGGCAGGTTCCTAAGAGTTATAAGGGGCCAAATTTTGAAGAGGTAGGGGGAGAGTATTATCCCCAATATCTCCAGACGCTCCACTACACCGATGGATGTGTGGGTCACTTTATTGGGGAGCTAAAACGGCGGGGGGTTTTGAAAAACACCCTCCTTTTTATTATGGGAGACCATGGGATGGTGGTCGAAGATGGCGCTTACGAGTACAATCGGGGCAACCGGAAGGAAAACTTCCATGTCCCCTTACTGATCTATGGGGAGGGGAAGATCGAAACCCCACAAAAAAGCGATGTACTGGCTTCTCAGTGCGACCTCCTTCCGACGGTCATGGACCTTTTCGGGTGGCAAGGGTACCAGCATGGAATCGGGCGCTCCCTTCTCCGCAAAGAAAGAGAGCCTCGGATTTTTTATCATAACCCTAGCTACTTGGAGGCGGACCTCTGCACACGCAAAGAAGATGAAGTGCTCGAGGGGAAAGCCCCTGTTTTAGATGCATTCCGGGAGATGATAGGAGGGCTCTATCGGGGTAAGCGACTCGCTCCCCCCTCTTTTGATAAAAAAGATCCTCCTCTAGCACTTATGTTTACCGCCTACGATGATCAGAAAATCGATGATGCCATACTTTCTAAGGTAAGCCCGGAGGTGACCACCTTTCACCTAACAAACTCCTATCGAGTCACCGACGCAGGGATGGAGACCTTATTAAAGCGGTGCCCAGCCCTTATCGAGATCAATGTGTCGGGGTGTCTTCTTTTAACGGACAAATGGCTCTATGCTCTTCCCCAAACCCTCCATGAGCTCAATGTATCAGGATTTGACTTAGAAACACTCGATGCCCCGATCAAAGGACTCCACACCCTTAACATCCAAGAAACACCGATCAAATCGCTCAAAAAATTGCCGAAGCTCTTTCCCTATCTTTCTTGTCTGTACCTCTCTTATACCCACCTTACTGCCGAAGGAATTCGGGAAGTGATCGATGCCCTTCCTCTTTCAAAACTTGACCTCGTTGACTGCGAGGGGCTCACAGATGAAGAAGCGTTCACCCTTTTTGCTCCCCACCCCACTCTCCGTTTTCTTAAATTGACGAATTGCGCGCAGCTTACCGATCACCTTTTCACACAAATCGAAGAGACATCTCTTAGACACCTTCGCTTAACCTCGGTTCCCCATCTCACCAACCGAGGGCTAGAGGCTCTTCTCAAGCTCCCTCTCGATGTCCTCAGGGTGAGTGGATGCCCTAACCTGACAGCAGAAAGTCCCGCTATCGTCCACAAGTATGCCGATGCGTTTGTCGATCTCTCGGTTCATCAATATGTGATGACAGCTCAAAAAAAAATGGCGGGAAAAAAAGAGAGTGTTTAACATAGGTGAAAACTCGAGTTAAAAATGCTACGTTACCTCCTTCTCTTAATGGCGATGACTGTTTTGGGATTTTCCCAAAACAAGGCCGAAGATTTGCGCATTTTGCAACTCCTCCCTGATATTGCCCATCCCCCCTTAGTCAACCCCTGCATTCCCCAAGATTTCACCTTAGGGATGAAGGAAGGAGGTTATTACTGGGGAACCAAGAGCAATACTGCAGATTACTTTGCCGATACGAGCACCCTTAAAGGGTGTCTGATCCGCGCCCAAATTTCGACCAAGGTCGCTCAGCTCGGCTTTGACCGCTTTTCTTGCGATGCCAACACTCACGACCTGGCGGCTGCCGGCTTTACCGGGATCAAAATGCAGCGAGGGAAGTGGGGGATTTTCCCCTATCGGGAGCTCCATGCTAAAGGGCCGAAAGGGCGCCACTACTACCAGATGTGGGTGGGGCTCAACACCGAAGAGGGGACCACCCTTTGCTTCCAGTTTATCTACCCCGAGTATCTGAACGAGCCAACCCAAAACCAAAAAAGCATCTGGAGAGACTTTGTCAGCAAAACAGCTTTTTTAAGCATGAAAGATCTTCTGATTGCCCGAGGGGTTTTTCCCGATATGGAGCAAATCTCCTTTTCAGCCTTTAAACGGCGGTGTGACCAAAAGTTCTTCATCCAAATGGAAGGAGAGGTTTCTCATCTCAAAGTTGTGGGGGTGGCGGAGACTCCCTTTAATCTCGCTCTTCCTCTAGTGGAGATCGAGTCGCTCGTTACCTGCGCCGGCCATGAACCAAGTTCTGAAAAGGTTCAGATTCCCTACAACGTCGTTGATCACTTCCCCTTCGAGATAAAGATGCTCTCTCCCACTTCCTTCCAGGAAGGAGACAACTACCTACTATTTATCCCTTAATGGGGTAGATTGATGGTCATTTAACCCTACTTAAATTACATGCACGTAATTTGAGTAGGGTTAAAGAGGTTTTTCGGGGATGATCACGGCGCCAACGATGTAGGCGATGATCACGGGAAAAAAGCCGGTAAGGACCATAGCGACAAGGGCTACGATCCGGACGATCGTCGGGTCGATCGAAAGAGCCTCGGCAACGCCCGCGCAGATCCCAGCAATCTTCCTCCCTTCTAACGAGCGGTAGAGCCGCTTGCAGTCATACTGGATGTAGTTCGTAGGGCCAAGCGGCATCAGGATCCATGCAATAAAATAGGCAATTAGAAGGGGTAAGACCCCCGTAAAAATGCAGAGGAAAACAAGGAGGAGGCGGATCACCGTCGCGTCCATTCCGAGGAAGTGTCCCAGGCCGCCACAGACCCCTCCAATTTTCTTGTCCCACCGATCTCTATATAACCGTCTCATACGCTTATTATCCCTAAAGCACCTTTAAAAGGGAACAGGGGATTCGAAGTGCATTGATTTTCCCGTGATGGGATGGGTAAATGCGAGGCAGCAGGCATGTAGGTGGAGGCGGTGACTACCGGTATCTCCATACTTTTGGTCTCCTAGGATGGGAAAGGTGGCCGCAAGCGCTTGGGCGCGGATCTGGTTCTTCTTCCCCGTCTCGAGGGTAAACTCGATCGCAGTTGTTTTTCCCCGAGTCTCAAGGACCTTATAGTGGGTGATCGCCATGTCTCCCTTTGGGTGGGGGCGGACGAAGTAATTTTGATCTTCTTTCAGACGACACTTCCAGGTTCCCTCTCCCTCGAGACGCCCACGGACGATTGCCCGGTACTGCCTATGGATCGAGTGAGCGTGGAACTGCTCTTTCAGCTTTTCCCACGCCTCTTCGGTCAGTGCCATGACCATCACCCCCGAGGTTTCCCGATCAAGGCGGTGGACGGGGAAAGCCCGTCGGTAGTGCTTTTTCATCACCCCATGGACCGTATTTTCACTGTCGAACGCAGCAGCAACACTTAAAACCCCTTCGGGTTTATTGACCACAACGAGGTCACGATCCTCATAGAGCACCTCGATATCTAGATCGAGGAACTTTTGCTTTTCCTTAAGGGTAATCGTTGCCCCTTCTCCGATCGTTTCATTGGGGAGCTTGATCTTTTTTCCATCGACGAAGATGCGCCCATTTTTCACCCACTTGCGCAGGGTCGAGCGGGAGCTCTCGGGAAATTCTAAGACAAGGCGTTCTAAAAGTAATTGCTTTCCTTCCATGGGGAGAAATATAGCAGAAAACAGAACTTTTGACAAGAAATCTCTCCAGAAAATAAAGTACGGCAAGAGGAGCCAGGATAATATTAAAGAAAAAATTTGTGAACTTCTCTTGTTCTTCGGAAGAAGATCTTTCCATAGCCTCCGACGAGCCTGGCTTGAGTGTCTATGAAGAGGGGAAGAGCTTTGTTGTGGAGGCGGCCCTTCCTGGGATTAGCGCCGATGCGATAGAGGTGACCCAGGCCGATACCTACCTCCTCATCGAGGGGGAGCGAAAAGAAGAGGAAAAAGAGCGGAAATATTACCGTCGCGCCACCGAGGATTTTTCCTACCGGGTCCCCCTCTCCAAAAAGGTCGATATGGACGAAGAGCCTGAGGTGACTTTTGAAGAGGGGATGATGCGGATCATCTTTCAGACAAAGGGGAAAAAATGACAAAAGTTAGCAGTGTTTGGAAGTTATTTTTGATGCAAGTTGTGCCCAGATTTTTAGTTCAGTTTGCGTTCTCAAAATTGAGAACATTGTCCAGAAGACAAGGCGAAATTTTTAGAAGGCAAAGAGGATAAAAAGATGGGTCAAAAGGTATCAAAAATAGCTTCCAAACGCTGCCTGGTTCTTGTTCACGATATTTTTGAAGACTCAGAGCTTCTCTATCCGGTGATTCGGATGCAAGAAGAGGGGATCGAGGTGGTCATTGCAGGAGAGGAAAAGAGGACCTATCTCGGCAAGCATGGCTACCCCTCCAAAAGCGCGATCACTTTTAAAGAGATGGAAGCGGGGGAGTTTGATGGCGTTTTCATTCCAGGAGGATTTTCTCCCGATAAGCTCCGGCGGGTTCCCGAAGTCCTTAAACTCGTTCAAGAAATGGACCAGGCCGAGAAAATGATCGCCTTTATCTGTCATGGAGGGTGGGTGCCCATCTCCGCAAAGATCCTCAAGGGGCGGGCGGCAACAGGAACTGTGGCGATTAAGGATGATCTCGAAAACGCAGGGGCGATTTGGAAGGATGAACCCGTTGTGATCGATGGGAATCTCATCAGCTCCCGCACCCCTAAAGACCTTCCCCCCTTTGGAAAAGCAATCGTTGAGGCACTCACTTGATCCGAAAAACTCTCCTCCTCCTCTTTGTTCCTTTGTTCCTCATGGCTCAAGACAAGCCTCCCATAGAAGAGCCGAAGCTCCTCAATGTAGGGATGGGGGTTTTTAACATTGTGAGGAATACAAAGAGCCTCCTCTTCCAGGTCGAATACCGCTCGGACTACGCTTTTTATAGGAATTCACGTCTTTTTTTCCGTCCCCTGGTTGGGGTGATGGCAACCACCACAGGCTCAGCCTATTTTTATGGGGGGATCGCCTTTGATATTTTTCTCTTTCCCCAGCTCGTCTTTACCCCGAGCTTTGCCCCAGGGATCTACATCAAGGGGGGAGGGATGGAGCTAGGTCTCCCTCTCGAGTTCCGCTCTTCTGCAGAGCTCTCTTACCGGTTCAAAAAAAGGTCCCGTTTTGGGGCGATGTTCTACCACATTTCGAATGCTAGTCTTGGGTTCAGAAACCCTGGCACTGAGTGCCTTGTATTCTTCTACTCAATTCCTCTTTGATAAAAAAACTCCCCCCATTTTAAAATAAATATAGGGGACCGTTACTTGTGACTACTATCTAAGGGGGGAAACGTATGGGGAAGCAGCCTTCATTTAGGCCATTTCCGCTATTTACAGGGCGGCATGCTCAGACGATCACAGCATCTTTTTTACCATTTACCCGCCGCTTACCATCGATTACCCGTTTTGTCCATCTTCCTGATGGAGAAAGGATTGCAATGGAGGTGAGCACTCCCAAAGGGTGGAAAGAAAGTGATCCTACCGTGGTGATGATCCATGGTCTTTGTGGGTGTCACCGCTCTTCTTACCTTGTGCGGATGACCCGTAAGCTTTATCGCCAAGGGATCCGCGCCATTCGGGTGAACCTTAGAGGGTGTGGAAGTGGAAAAGAGTATGGGAAAAAGCTCTACCATGCCGATGCAAGCGAAGACATGTATCTCACCCTTAAGGAAATTCAGCGGGATGCACCTCACTCTCCCGTGACGGTGGTTGGTTTTTCTCTTGGGGGGAACATTATCCTCAAGATGGCAGGAGAATATGAGGAAAAGATCGAAAGTCTTGTCACTAAGATTATTGCGGTTAACCCTCCCCTTGATCTAGGTTCCAGCATTGCGCACCTTAGCAAAAACCGGTTCTACGAACGTTACTTTATGAGCGCTCTTCGAGAGGAGGTTACCTTTCGTCATGAGACCTTTGAGGCTTTGCCTCCGATTCGGATTTCTCCCGAGATGACCCTTCTTGAGTTTGACGAGCTTTATATTGCTCCACAGTCGGGGCAAGAAAATGCTGCGGAGTACTATCAGGCTTGTAGTTCGGGGCGGCTCATTCATAAAATCACCGTTCCCTGCCACCTTCTTTTTGCCCGTGATGATCCCATTGTTGATTGCCATGTTTTAGAAGGGATCGATCTTCCCGAGCAGATTGAGGTTCTCATTACCGAGAAGGGGGGACATCTTGGGTATCTAGGGATGCCAGGGAAAGAGGGAGGTTTTCACTGGATGGATGGGCTCCTTCTTCGCTGGATTTCTCAGCATTAATATAGTGGTTTATTTCCTTTAAAAATAATTAAAGCTTCCAAAGAGCCATATATAGATCCGTCGGGGCTACGCCCCCGCTGCCCCTTGAGCTTCAATCTGGCAAGCCAAATCGACCTTCCTCGGGGGCCCGGGTTACAACCCTGTGCGGGCCCCTCGTTCAGATCGATTTTGCACAGCCATCTTGAAGCCGCGGACAGCTCACCGCGTTCGTTCTGGCGCCCTCCGGGCTTGAACTCACGTCAGTTCACTGGGGAAGAAAAAAGAAAAAAACTCTCCTGCGAAGGGACAGCCCTCAATCGTCAGGTTGGAAAGGGCTGCTCTGAGCAGTCCGCGGCTTCAAGGCGAACCTGTAAAATTGGCATGAAGAAGGGGCTTGCCTAGGGCTTCGCCCAGACCCCCGACTGAAGGTCCGATTTGACTGTTCGCTTGAAGCTCAAGGGGCAGCGGGGGCGTAGCCCCGACGGATCTATATATGGGTCTTTAGAGTTTTCAGTTGGCCTATAGGGAATATCTTAATAGAGCACAAACCATTACAGCATTAATATTTATCTTGGTTTGCCTTGAGCCAGTTGATGATATCGCGCGACTCATAGAGGGGCTTGCCGTTGATAAAAAGGCAGGGAACCTGCCTTTTTCCTCCAACGCGGATCAGCTCAGCAGCAGCCTGTTTATCCTTTCCAATATCTTTTTGAGGGATCGTTTTGCCGATGCTTTGGAGGTAGCGCGTTACCCGCTGACAATAGGGGCAACTGGGACGCATGTAAAGAACAAGCTCAGGCTTTTCCACACACTTTAGCTGGGTTACTGTTCGCTCTTCACAGTAAGCGGGCTGAATAATAGCAGGGTCTATATCGTACATCATTGTGTAAATAGGAATTTTAACCCAAATTCATATATAATGGAAGAGGTTTGTGATTGAAGCTTCGAATAAAAAGCGCGAGAGGAGGAGCTGTTTTCTTTTTCGAGGTCCACCTCATGGAGATACCCCCTTGCAGCGGCAAAAAGGAGCATCTCATGAGCCCGGATCGGAGAGAGGGGCTTTTCAAGAGAAATTTCATAGATATCACCAAAGAGGATTCCCAATTTAGAGACGAGATCGCCGCGGCAGACGAACCCTTTGAAAAGAGGTTTTTCCTTCAAGGCATCCCACTCCTTAGCGAGCTCCTCAGAGACGCCTGGAAAGTTAAATGCATAGGAGCACTCGTGGGGCCGTTGGCTGATCAGTGGGGCTTCATGGATCACTGTGTAGGCAGCGACGATTCCCCCTAAACTATGCCCCATCACCCGTCCCTTTTCTTGTCCTGCAGAGAGCCACTGATGGATCTCATTTTGCCCCCTTTCAAAAAGGGTCCAGCCGGGCCCTTTGGGATCGAGATCGCTAATGATGGACGCCCGCCCCCCTTCGCTTACAAGAGAGAAATCGGTTCCCCGAAAAAGGAGGGTCGGCGCCCCCTCTCTTCTGTCACATCGGATAAGGCCAAAGGCGCGCACCTCACGCCATAGATCAAAAACCCGATCAACCCGATAGGTTGCCATCTCCATGCACCCATCTTTTCCCATGATGGGAAGGGGAATTTCATACCCCTCTTTGAGGTTGCGGTAGGCCATTGCTTTTGCTAGGACCTCACAGATGGCCCACTCACACATCACAGAGCTGTCGACCGTTTGGTAGATTTCTTTAAGGACGGCGCTCACCTTTTCAACATCTTCAAAAGAAGAGGTGACCTGGCAGATGATTCCCTTAGAGGCCTGCCACTTCCGGTAGCTCTCTGCAAATTGGGCAAGTCCTTCTGAGGGGTTCTCATAAATATGGGGATCTTTAGCCCCCCTTACCTCATAGCAGCGGGAGCCATACTTAAAAAGCCACGAGAGAAAAATCTCCCAATACTTGAAGGTCTGGGCTGAAAGAGAGCGATCTGCATCCATATCCTTACGATAAGAATCGGAACTCTATAGGTCAATCTTTAGTTTTAGACAGGGTTAACGCATTAAGATAGACTGTTTAAGTCCCTCATAGGGGAAATTTCTTTGTTGCCCTCCTTCAAGAGCCCGCTTTGGGGCTCTTTGCATCGGGCGCCTTGAACTTTCCTCCTATGAGAAACTTCTCCAGTTATCTTAATCACTTAGCCCTATCTTTTTTATTCAGGAACTTTTGGACATACTCGTTTGTTTTTTTCCAACAAGCAGTTGTAAAGCCACCTGTCCAGAAAAAGCCCGCTGCTCCTATTGTTAAGACAACAAAACTGCGGAGTCGAGTCCGCTTCAGCCACTTGGTTTTTAAGACTTTATAGGCCACAGCGGTTGTAAGGATAGAAAAGCCCCCTCTGATCAAGCAGCTATCAAAGAAGGTTGCTATAGTGTCCTTAGGAGTAGTAGTTTTACGATTTATCACTTTTCTTCCTTTAGGGTAGCATGCAGGTATAGAATGGTTCGCTTGGCTTCATAGCTTGCTAGGATATTTGGACAACTCGAAAAAACACAAGAGCACCAGTTATCATTCATCCCAACGAGGATGGAGTCTCCTTTCCGCCACTCTTCGAGCATCGAGAGGTCTGATAGTTCGATTTCCCAGCGGGTTTGCTTCCCTTGTCCGTTGATGAGGACCACTTCTCCCTCGTCACTATTTATCTCAACGATGCGGTTCGTTTCAGGGTGACCAATAAGAGGGGCTTGGGTAAAGTCAGCTTGGACATACTCTCCCCCGCGGCTGAGGTTTGTTATAAAGAATTCTCCCTTTGCAAATGGGTAGGGATTAGAGCTAAAGCTGAGCCTATCATGGACCGACCAGTTGTCAACAACGGTATAGAGATCGGCGGCAACCACCCGAAACTGGGCCCTATTTTCAATTTCAACAATGCCTGAAGAGGTGATAACAGCAATCCGGTGCTCTCCCACCTCAAGAGTTCCTCCAGAAGTGTTGGGGAAGGAAACTTGGGCTGCAGATGCCAGGGTCATGAGCGAAAGGAGCAGTAGGGTGAGATATTTTTTCATAGAGACTCTCCGAGTTTGATTCTGATGTAACCGGTTTCATTTTTGTCACAGTTCAGCATAATGTAGCGGCAATTGGTGACAAATTGCCGATACCAGACATCATTTTTTCCAATCGTGATCCGGTCTCCCTTTTCCCATTCTTGGATGAGGGAAAGGTCTTTTTCTTCCACCTTCCATTCCTGCTTTTCTCCTCCTGCCCGTGAGATCACAATCTCTCCATAGTAGGGGTCGATGTGGAAAATGGTCCAGGTATACTCATCACTCTTGTCGGGAGCTGCGTGGAAGTCGACATGAACAAGCTCATCTTTGGTGCAGTTTTCGATGTAGTATTCAGAGCCTCCGAAGTAAGCTGTGTTGGGGATAAGGACGAGGGTATCGCCATGCTCCCACTCTTCATAGACTCGCTCCGCATCATCGGGGAGGGTTTTAAAACAGGTTCCATCTTCAAAAGCGATGATCCCCGTCCATCCCTTGCCACGAAGGACATGCTGTTCTGGGTTGAGATAAATGTCCTCTTGTCCAAAAAGAGCCATTCCTAAAGAGATAAAAACCAAAAATGCCAATCTATAGATCATAGTCCTATCTACCGCTAGTTAACGAAATCAAGATTCTACAAGATAAAGAAATTTTTAAGAAACAAAATTCTGCATATGCAGAATAAAAAATTTACACAAAGCAGCTAGCCAAGCATAGTGGGTCTTATGGAAAAGATCACCTCAACCAACGTCACCTTTGTCGGCTTTGGCTACTTTTTTCAGCGTCCCCACCTTTGGGTGGCCCCCCTTTTTGCCGCTCTTTTTTCCTTTATCATCTTGATTGTCGTCTTTGTCCTAACGACCTACTTTAGCTGGCCTGAAGGGACGACCAATTGGCTGAGCTATACCTGGGGAGTCTTTAAGTCCTTTGGGTATGCCTCGCTGACCATTATTATTTTGTGGGTTTCGGTTTTTCCGATCATCTTGAACTTTGCTTTCGAAAACATGATTGGGAAGATCCTTCATGACAAGCAGGTTCCCATTAAAGGGGAGGGGACTTTTCAAGCTGCCGTGTCGACGGTTCAGGTCCTCTTTAGAACCTTAGGGTGGCGCCTTTTCTGGCCCCTTGTGACCCTCATTGCTCTTTTCTTTTTCGGCCCCCTTGCCATCTTCCTTGCTCAGGTGGGGATGGGCCACATCGCTTTCATCGATGCGGCCGACCTTTCCTTGATGATCCAAGGGCAGCCCGCCCGTGAGCGGATCGGAGGGCTAAAGGCCCGCACTATGCCCCTCCTCACTGCCGGCTTTATCGCCGGCATCCTCAGTATGGTCCTGACCACCACCATCATCGGGTGGCTCTTCTGGCTCCCTAGCGTTTACGCTGGCGCTGCTCTTTGGACTCAGAGTTGGTCATCATCTGATTTTTAGATTTAATGGAAGGAGCGGCCTCAGTTTTAAGGTTACAGAGCTCTACATTATAATCTTCAGAAGCCACCAGAGGTATTAAAGCCATCATTATCGCTGTCTGCAGCAAAGGAAGAGGCATCATTGAAAGAGCTATTATAGCTAAAGGTATCGTTTTGATCGACCGAAGACTCATTGAGTAGCAAAGAGGAATTAATTAAAGAACTAGGGCTTCCAACAGGAGTTGGAGGTCTTTTATTAAGGCTACTTGTTAAGTTGATTTTTATAGAACCTGAGTTCAGGTTAGTTTTATCAGCCTTGGTTGGCGATAGGCACTCTGAGCTTTTACTAAAAGTACTTGATAAATTTATGGGGCTTAAGTTGAGGTTGAGGTGACTGTTATTGCTTAACTGTTTATTTGGTGGGGGAGTTGAGGTTATATTGGCTAGAGATGTGTTTTTTGATTCATCTTCGGAAGAGACGTTTATTATAATATTGGTTCCTATTTCCGAAGTGTTTTTAGTTATCTCGTCGTCGCTAAAATCATTTAGGATCGATACACCGGAGTAAGAAGAAGGTTTAGCTCGGCACTCAATGCCAAAAAAAGAGAATAGCCAATTAAGTAATCCCCCACTGTTATTATTTACACTGCTCATTTTACATCCTTTTTTAAAGTTAGACGGCCATCAATTTATGGTCATATCAATTTGTAGTGCCCCAATTCTAAGCTAATATTTAGATAAATGTAAAGTGTTTTTCTAGAAGTTGCTACAATGGTTTATCTTTTCTCGACTGGCTTCGTGTTCGATCTCCACACTTTGCCAGCCGAAAAAAACTCAACCAATCTATCCTTAATTTTAAGGTTGACAGAGCACTAAGCATTGAATCAATGATGAAGCGGGAACAGCCCCTATAAGACAATAGTCATGCATTAGAATCCCTCATCGGAATCATAGTTAAGATTTTTACTAGAACTTTTTGCAAACGCATCAAACACAAGGGAAGGGTCGCTAAAGGAGCTGTCTAGCCCATTATTAATCAAACCACTACTTGCTGAAGTTTTTAGATGTTGTTGAGGAGAGTTTAGTAAAAACTTGGTATCTTTTTGCTTGGTTTTTTCATCTACCTTTGGGGTATCTTTTCGAAAAAGCTGCTGGTCAGCAGTTTTTAAGGGAGTCGAACTTAAGTTTGCTGTTTTTTCATTTATCTGAGATTTTTCAGCTTGATTTACCCCTGAATAACTTGCATTTTTTTTGCTTGAATCTTTTAGCTGTTCATACTCGCCACTATTTGTATTTGCACAGCATTGAAATAGAAAAGAAAAACATCCTGTTTCATTTACGCTCATTTTGCACCTCCTTTTTTAGGTGAATCTGCAATAGTAATTCATTATAGACTAATACACATAGCGAATAAATTGCAAAACTTACGAAAAGATGGTGACATTTAATTTTTGGTTATGTTAGAAGCTTTAGTCAAATAAACCCCGCTTTACCCAAGGTGTCGAGTTATGTCTAAAGTTTCTACACAAAACGTTCCCTATATTAGGAAACTTATCACTGAAAAAGACTCATTAAGTGGTCGCTGGATTTGTGGCATTATAGATCAAACAAATAGCAAAAGTTCGAGCTTAGCAGGCTTGACATCCCGAATATCAGCATTCTTAAGCCCTTTTATTTTTTCAATCGATGCGATTTATGTCATATCAGTGAAACTGTCTTGGCATGTTATAACTCTTGACCTTGGGGCGCTTTCAGGTGATCTAGAGCATCTAGCAAGACTGGTCGTAACCATTGCTACCTTGCCCATTATTCATTTTGCAAGCATCATTAACCCTCATATCTACAACTCATGCCCTCAGTCTTTGCAGAGAAAAACTGGCAAGAAAAACTATAAAAAGGAATCACTTAAAAAGAACAATAATAAAGCCCCTTTTGCAGTTTTAAACGTCTCTTTAAAAAACAAAATTACACTCAAAAACAAAAAGATTGAAGAGCTTAAAGGGCAGCATGAACAGAATTTACAGAAGCTAAATAACCAGCACCAAAACATGCTGCAGCAAAAAGAAACCTTAAGCAAAGAAGCACTGGAAAACCAAGAGAAAAACTACAAGCAGCAGATAGAGCAGCTTAATAAACGTCATCAGGAAACACTTTCTCAAAGCAAAGATGAAGTAGTTGCTAACCTAAATAAGGAGCTTAAAGAGCTTAAACGACAGCATAAACAGAAGTTACAGAAGCTAAATAACCAGCACCAAAACATGCTGCAGCAAAAAGAAACCTTAAGCAAAGAAACGCTAGAAAACCAAGAGAAAAACTACAAGCAGCAGATAGAGCAGCTTAATAAACGTCATCAGGAAACACTTTCTCAAAGCAAAGATGAAGCAGTTGCTAACCTAAATAAGGAGCTTAAAGAGCTTAGACGACAGCATAAACAGAAGTTACAGAAGCTAAATAACCAGCACCAAAACATGCTGCAGCAAAAAGAAACCTTAAGCAAAGAAACGCTAGAAAACCAAGAGAAAAACTACAAGCAGCAGATAGAGCAGCTTAATAAACGTCATCAGGAAACACTTTCTCAAAGCAAAGATGAAGCAGTTGCTAACCTAAATAAGGAGCTTAAAGAGCTTAGACGACAGCATAAACAGAAGTTACAGAAGCTAAATAACCAGCACCAAAACATGCTGCAGCAAAAAGAAACCTTAAGCAAAGAAACGCTAGAAAACCAAGAGAAAAACTACAAGCAACAGATAGAGCAGCTTAA
>NZ_JAAEJV010000015.1 GCF_015356785.1 Candidatus Neptunochlamydia vexilliferae
AAGGTTGTGGAGAACAAGGATCGTTTTAGTTAACCGGTGCCTTTGAGGCACCCCTGTCTGCCAGTCCCTTTTTGGTTAAATGGGGGTAAAGCTTACCGGCAGCCCTTGGGGCTGCTCCTCACCGTTAAGCTCCTCGCTCTGCGAGGATGTCCTAACTGCGCGGCGCAAATCCGCAGGAAGCTTATTAACCTGAATTTCGGGTTTATTTTGCTCAGCTCCAGAGGGAGTTTTGCTTAAATTTTCTTCTTTTTGATCGAAGGTAAGGGTCTAAATGGCCCTTTCCGAGATCAAAAAAGAGAAAAGAAAGCTAAAATCCCCTGAGGTTGAATGAAATAAAATCGAAATTCAGGTTATTAGCTTTCAAGGAGTTGCAACAAAGCAGATGAAGATGTTATGGTTGCAGAAATGCATGAGTTATTCTTGCCCAGCTCCTAAGCAACCCAACTCAACGAAAAGAAAGCTTTTCTGCAGACTTTAGACACCAAGTGCGATAGCTTTGGAGAAGCAACGAAATCGTAGATATGATCGATAATCCTTACATGTCACCGATTCGGGTTTCAGCCATATTGCTAAAACCAAGTTTTGAAGTTGTTTGAGTATAAAGCTTAAAGCTTTTCACTTACTCTCATAATAAATTTGCGAAGATCATATGAAAGCTTAGGAGTATAGCCTTGTAAATTATTTTTAATCGCCTCTTCTAGGTATTTTTTAAACCGAATAATCCGAAAATTAACTGTGCCGTCCGGGTGTAGAGTAACATGGGCAGTTTCTGAAGTCCCTCCAATTTTATGTTGCAAAACTTCATCCCTACCTCTTCCATCTGACCTTCTATAGACCACATAATTTATGGTATTGGAACCCTTGGTATACTGTTCACTGGTTAATTGTACTTCCTTCACATTAGACTCCTTATGATTTCAAAAATCGCTATAGAGCAAGCGGTTGCTACGTTCATAGACGAACCATGACCCAGCATTGGAATATGAACCGCTTTGTCTGATAGATCTAAGAACTCTTGGCTTACACCTGTATTTTCAGAACCTATAATCAAACAGATTTTCTCATAATGAGCAAAGGATAGCTCTCTGATATCAACACTGTCAGAAGTAATCTCAAGGCTTAAGATTGTATATCCTTGAGACCTTAGGTTTTGCAACAAAAAGAGTGGGTCTTTTTCAAAAGAAAAAGAAACATACTTTTCAGTTGCTCTTGAAGTTTTTCGAATTTTGCTATTTGGAGGGGTAGGGGACGAACCAGATAAATAAATTTTTTCGATGCCAAATGCATCTGCTATGCGGAATAAGCTACCAACATTCATTGGGATGTCAATATTATGGGCAAACAATGAAAGAGGATACTTTTTAAAGCTTGGCAAATGGTGCACATGGTCTAGCTGTATGTTTTTTGTTTCACTCACATTAAGCTCCCGTAAAAAAAAATCTAGAGCCGGAATCGAACCGGCGACACAAGGACTTTCAGTCCTCTGCTCTAACAACTGAGTTATCCAGCTTTATACACAAATAAGCTTAAGAATCGATTTTCCTTCATCAGGTGCACGCTCCTATCTTCTGGATAGAAACGTTCTTTAATAAACTTAATCTAAGCCGCTGACCTTGGAAAACTCTAATTCTTTATCATGCCCGTTTATTAAAAGGCTATTGTAAAGCTTTAGGAGTTTTATTACAATGGATTTTCTAGTCCTGAGGCTTTTCCCAGCAATTATGAATGAACAGATGGAGGAGTGGACTTTCTCAACTCCTTAGCTAGTGTTTAGACAGCCTGGGAGTCCTCTTCCTTTAGGGAGAGGAGGATATCAAAGCGAGTAAGAACTTGCTAAAATTGAGATCCCCGCAAGAGCAGCGGTTTCTGTGCGGAGTGTATAGGAGGCGAGGCGGACCCCTTGGGCCAGGGTTTCGAGGTGCTTGACCTCATCGTCGGTAAAGCCCCCTTCAGGGCCAATGATAAGGGTAGCGGGCAGCTTGCTAACAGATGAGAGGGCAGGCGCACCACTCCTCAAGTCTCCAAAGTAAGCGTTCCCCTCAATGTTTGGGAAACCCCAGGTGAGCTGAGGAAGGTCCAAGCGGCCACACTGCTTCATCGCGCCGATAATAATCCGATGGAAGCGCGCTTCTTGATTTTTAGAAAGTTCTTTTTTTTCACTCCGCGCAGAGGGGTAGAGGGCAAAGGTCGACACCCCCAGCTCGGTTCCTTTTTGGAGGATGAGCTCGAGGTTAGACAGTTTGGGAAGGGCTTGGACCAAGGTGAGGGACGGAAGGGCTGGAGGATGGGTTGTACTTTGGCCGATCGTAATGTGCGCCTCTTTTTTGGTGATTGTTTCGATGGTGCTGGTTGCCAGGACATTTTTCCCATTGACGAGCTCGATGGTATCCCCCTCTTTTTTCCGCATGACGCGGGTAAGGTGGGAAAACTCTTCTCCCGTAAGGAGGACCTTTTTTTCTAACGGGGCATTGATGTAAAAGCGGTCATGAGGCATCTTTTTTCCTAGAGCCAGTTGTAAAATTACTGATTAATCGATTTTTGGAAGATTTTTGCAAATTTTGCTTTTTGATGCAAGCTCACATACCCTTTAGGGTAGGGGGATTGCATCAAAAAGCAAAATTTGTGAAAAGAGCCGAAAAGCGATCATCAGGAATTTTATAACTGGCTCCATAGTGTATTGGGGCGGGTGAGCGCCTTCTTTAAGAGGAGGGGAAGGGGGTCGCCTGGGTGAAGGTGTTCACGAGCAGCTTTTTTGAGTCCTTTGAGATCAAGCACCTTAAAGGCACTTTGTTTGAGGAAGTGGGGGTGGAGGGCGCTGACTGCGGTGAAGTTAAAGACGAGCTTAAACCGGTAGTCGGTGATAAAGAGGTCGCTTTCGTTTTCATAGGTCATGACCTCAACGTCATCTAAAGGGACTTCGGTCCCCTTGGGCACAAGGAGAGTGATGAAGGCTTGGGGGTAGATTTCGCGGAAGGTCGCTAGGACCGAGAGGTCAAAGTTTTGGGGAAGGATAATGAGAATCGTATCCCAGCGGAACCGGTAGTAGACGTTGAGGGGAGTTTCTTGTTTCCAACGGTTGTGTTGCCAGAGCCACTGCCCAGGCCTTTTCTCGATGTCTTCTTCTAAAATCGCAAGGGCACTTTTCATCATCCGGTGAATTTCGCTTTCGAGCTTTTCCTCTTTATTGGGCCAGATCGGGTCGGAGTAATGGATAAGATACTTCCCTTTTTCTCTTCGGATGGTGGCGGTCATAATGGGACACCCTGTCCGGTAAGAGAGAATGGCGGGAAGGGGAGTGGTCCACGCTCTTTTACCAAAGAAGTCAAAGGCGTAGGGGCTTTCTGGCATCCCTTGGTCCCCCACGATGCCGAGGAATTTTCCCTGCCGAAGGGCGCGGAGTCCCTCTTTAAGTCCTTGTTTGGGGGTGATGATCTTTCCTCCAAACTTTTCACGAATGGCAACGACCCAGTCGTAAAGGGCTTTGTTTTTAATCGGGCGGCCAATGGCCACTCCGGGCATCCGCTCGGTCCCTTCAAAGAAGAGGAGCTCCCAGTTGGCTTGGTGGCCACAAAAGAAGATCACGCCGGTTCCTGCGTCGATCAGTTTTTGGGCAATTTCAGGATTTTCACAGTGGATGATCTTGCCACTTTGTTTCAAGCGGGAAAATTTGGGGTACTCTAAGCAGGTAATGGCTAGGTTTTGGAACGCTTTGCGCGCCGTTTTTTTGAGGGGATGAATCCCCGCTAGGGCAAGGTTAGAGAGGGTTCTTTTCCGATACTTTGTCATGACGAAATAAGCAAGGGTGCCAAGCCCTTTTCCAAGAAGGTGGATCGCTCGGAAGGGGAGGATGCTAAAAGGATAGGTAAGGGTCCGAATGGCAATATAGGATAAGTTCATAAGCGCTCTAATGTGAGGTCGATGATGGAGGATACTTGGTTTGAAAGGTCGAGATGCTTCACACTTTCTCGGATCGTTTGGGAGCGGACCCACGTTTTTGGGTGCATCATCGCGGTCATCAGCGCCTCTTTTAAAGAGTCGGGGTCTTGAAGGGCTTCGATGACCGTTCCACTTTCTTCTTGGAGGACTTCATATCCTCCGTTATATTTTGAGGAGACGACAAAAAGACCCATCGAAAGGGCTTCGACAGTCACATTGGCAAAGGGGTCGTAGATCGAGGGGATGACAAGGGAGTCGGCGAGCTGATAGAAAGGGGTCACATCAGCCCTGGGACCGAAAAAGCTCACGTGCTTTGAGAGGCCGAGCTGATTGGCGCAGGTCATAAACCGCTCGATTTCTCGCTCTTTTCCGACAACGGAGAGGTGAAAGTCGCGGTTTGGCAAAAGGGAAAGGGCTTTGAGCAAAAAGGAGAGCCCTTTTCGCTGGTAGCCACTCCCCACAAAGAGGAAATGGTACTTTGCCGGATCGAGGAAAAGCTCCTCTGCCACCTTTTGTTTTTTGAGTGTCCACTCATTAAAATCCTTCTCTTTTAAGTGGGCTCCATTGTGGATCACTTCGATCTTT
This sequence comes from Candidatus Neptunochlamydia vexilliferae, assembly GCF_015356785.1. Lineage (NCBI taxonomy): Bacteria > Pseudomonadati > Chlamydiota > Chlamydiia > Parachlamydiales > Simkaniaceae > Candidatus Neptunichlamydia > Candidatus Neptunichlamydia vexilliferae. The sequence goes on from NZ_JAAEJV010000015.1 coordinate 4,522, forward strand.
TCAGGGGAGACGTTGTAGTGGCGCAAGATCTCATTTTTCACCATATGGGAGTTGGTGAAAAGGGTCTTGAGAAGGGGGCTTTCAAAGGCTTTTTTCTCGAGGTGGAGAATCGTTTTGTTCAGGGGGTTTAGCGCCTCTTTTAGGGGGGAGTAGTTTTCAAAGGTTTTTCGCTGCTCCAAGTAGGTTTTATGGACCCCATTGCCAGCGCGGAGATGGGTCTGGTGGGTGGTCCGATCGATCCCAAAAATAATGGGGGACTTTGCCCACTTTTGACACTGCCGGTCAAAGGCTTTCATCTTCCCCCATCTTGTGAGGGGGAGAGTGTGGATGTTCATCAAGGGATGAAGGGGGGTTGTTGGGGCGGCGTCGGCTGTCAAAATGTCGACAGGGCAGCCCCGTTTAGCAAATCCTTGGGCGAGCAGGTTTGCCCATTTTTCGAGCCCTCCGCGGGACCGATAGTGGCGGGTAAGGAGGGTGACTTTAGGGAAGTTATTCATCGGCTTTTTGTTCGGTGATCGAGACGGCATTTCCCTGAAGTTTGGGGCAGAGATCGAGGAGGTCGTGCTCTGTTCTGTAAAATTGGAAGCGGTTCATATAGCTACGGAAGCGGTTGCGCAAATAGTCATCTCTAACCTGGGGCTGAAGATTACGGAGCTCTTCATCGGAGGCATCAGAGGTTAAAAGGCGGACATACCGGTCTTCAAGCGCTTTGGCATTGATGAACTGGATGCTGTAGTCAAGGCATCCCTTTTTGTTTTTATTGACGATGACGGTGAGTTCGACCATCTCCTTAACAACGTCTAAGAAGAGGGCACTCACCCCTTTGACATAGAGGGGAGGGGTAATCATCTTTATTCCGCCACGGTTTTGAATCAGCTCACTTGTCGTAAGGTTGACCTTGGAGGGGTTGATCGTTCCCTCTTGGCTAGGGGGGTAGTATAAAGAGATGGGAACGGGCGTATGATATTCGAGCACTCCGTAGCGCAAGAAATCGATCCGGAGATACTTTGCATTGGTGTCATTGATCTCAATCGGGGTGGAGGAAAGGAGGGGAAGGGAGATCTGCTTCCAGTGATTCGGCACAAAGAAACTGACCACATCTTTGTGTTCATCGGTATCTTTAGAGGTCAATTGGTCGAGCTGCCCCTTGGTAATATCGTTGAGGTTAAAGGTGAGCTTGAGTCCCCGGTGCTTAAGATTTTTGACCACATTTGCGGGGCCACTCACGGTCACTGAAAGCTCATAGGGCCACACATCGATAAACTGATAGCCTCGAGGAGCTTCTCCAATCGGTTTGGTGATGATAATCGGGATTTTTTCTGACATGAGATTTGTCAGTTTGATGATGAAGTTTTGCTGTGAAACTTTGCGGATTCCTTGTGAGACGTTGACGTCGGGGTTGTCTGAGCGGAGATTTTTCTTATTAATCGAGGCAATCCACTCACCTTCCCTTCCCGTTGCATCAAAAACCACCTGAAGATCGTTAGAATTGAGTTCGCTCAGGAGCTTTTTATTTCCCTCAATGGTGAGGTTGACCCGTTTGGTTAAAAAGCCATTTGACTGGATCCCCTCAACCGTTTTTCCTGGGGGGATGTTTTCAATTTTGACGGGGACATTGATCACAGTTTTGCTTGTGATGAGGGTATTATTGACCAAAAACCAAACGGCAATGGCTAAGATGATTGCGAGTAATTTCCGGTTCCGGTGCTCGAGGAAAAGTTTCTTAAAGAGGCTTTTCATTTCTTGATCCACTCCTTAAGCTGAAAGCGGGAGGGGAGGGTCTTCTTTGTTGGGGGGTTGAAGATGCTTCGGATAATTCCTTGAAACCGGTCTTTTTTAAGCCCTCGGGTCATGATCCCATCTCGGGCGATCGAAACCCGCCCGGTCTCTTCCGAAACAACAACCAGGAGAGCGTCGGTCAGTTGGCTCACCCCAAGGGCGGCGCGGTGACGGGTTCCCATCGACCGGGAGACCTGGACACCATCTTCCGCTAATGGGAGGATGCAGGCGGCTGCCACGATCGTTAAATCGTGGATGATCACCGCTCCATCGTGGAGGGGGGTGGTCCGTGCAAAGATCGATTCGAGGAGCTCGGGAGAGAAGTTGGCGTTGAGCAGCACCGCTTTTAGGGCAAAGTCGTTGAGAGAATCTTCATTTTCAATCGCGATGATTGCCCCTGTTTTTTTATCGGAGAGGCGGTAGACCGAGGCGGTGAGCTGCTCTAAAAATTTATCAAACTCGGTGATCTCTTTGTACCGTTTTCCTTTGAGGCTGAGTTTCGAAAGGGCAACGCGGAGCTCGGGCTGGAAGATGATCAAGATCCCGATAACCGCTACGCTTAAGATATCGAGCATCAGCTTATGGAGGACGGGGAGGTTGAAAACCGAGGAGGAGGCAAAGATCGCAAGGAAGGCAAGGAGCCCCAAAATGAGGTCCATCGAGCGGGTGTTCCAGAAGAACGAAAGGATATAGTTAATCATGATCGCAATGATCGCAATTTCTATGAAGGGACTGATCGCATAGTAGAACGCCATAACTCTCGCATTATAGGTCTTTATTGAGTTGCTGACAAGAGATGAATTGACAAATATTTTTTCAACAACTAACGTGAACGAAAAACTTGAGATGTATTTCATGGATGTAACCGCTCTTTCACGCATTCAGTTTGCTTTAACCGCAGGCTTTCACTATCTTTATCCTCCCCTTAGCATTGGACTGAGCCTAGTCATTGTGATCATGGAGGGGATTTATCTTAAAACCAAAGATCCCCGCTTCAAAAAGATCACCATCTTTTGGACGAGGATCTTTGCCTTGAGCTTTGCCCTTGGGGTGGCAACAGGACTGGTGCAGCTTTTTGCCTTTGGAAACAACTGGGCCCGTTACTCCCGCTTTGTGGGGGATGTCTTTGGAAGTGCCCTTGCTGCAGAAGGGGTCTTTGCCTTCTTTTTGGAGGCTGGTTTTATTGGACTGATGCTTTTTGGGTGGAACAAAGTCCGCCCGGGGATCCACTATTTGGCAACGATTTGTGTTGCCTTTGGGGCTCACTTTAGCGCTACTTGGATTGTAGCGGCCAACTCGTGGATGCAAACCCCAGCAGGGTATAAAATAGAGGAAGTCATGGGAGAAGCGCGCGCGACCCTGACCGACTTTTGGGGGATGATCTTTAACCCCACATTCCTCGATCGGCTCACCCATGTTCTTATTGGGTGTTGGCTTACCGGCGCTTTCATGGTCATTAGCATTTCGGCTTACTACTTTCTCAAAAAGCGGCACACCGACTTTGCCAAAGTCAGCTTAAAAGTTGGGCTCACCATTGCCTCGGTGATGGTCATCTTGCAGCTCGTTTCTGCCGACAGTTCGGCGCGGAAAGTTGCCGAATACCAGCCCGCCAAGCTTGCAGCGATGGAAGGGGTTTATCGGACAGAGTCCCATGCCGCGATGAACCTGATCGGCTGGGCTGATAGTAAAACCCGTACGGTAAAAGCCCTCCAAGTGCCAGGTCTTTTAAGCTTTCTTGTTTACCGCAATACCGAGACCCCCGTTACAGGGCTCGATCAATTTCCCGAAGACGATTGGCCGATGGTCAACGCTGTTTTTCAAACCTACCACCTCATGATCTACATGTGGGTTGGGATGTTTATTGCGGCGGTTTTAGGACTCATCCTTTGGAAGAGGAAAACCTTTGAGACGGGGAAGTGGATCCACCGCTACCTTGTCCTCAGTGTTTTCTTTCCCTTCGTTGCTAATGAGGCGGGATGGTTTACCGCTGAGATGGGGCGGCAACCGTGGATCGTCTATAACGTTCTTCGGACCGCAGATGGGACCTCCCTTTCCATTGACCGGGGGCAGGTGATCGGCTCCCTGATCATGTTTAGCTTTATTTATATTTGCCTCTTTTCCCTCTTTATCTTTCTGCTCAATCGGAAGATCCAACATGGCCCCGAAGAAACTAAAGAAGATATTGGTTACCGCGACCCTTATAAGCTAGGAGCAACATAATGAACCTATCCCTAAACTCTATCATTTTTCCTTTCCCCCTTTTCTGCATCTTTTTGCCGCTCTATGTTTCACCCTTGTCTTTTGGACAATGTGCTCAAATAGAGCGACAAAAACCTGCTAGAAAATTTTGGAAAATTAAAAACGATTTAATTTAGGGATAGGTTCATGTTCGAAGCTTTTCAAGTGATTTGGTATTTAGTGATTGGAGCGAGTGTCATTTTTTACACTGTGCTCGATGGATTTGATCTTGGGGTGGGGTGCCTCCATCTCTTTACCCGAAGCGACACTGAGCGGCGGGTGATGCTCAATGCGATTGGCCCCGTGTGGGATGGGAACGAGGTGTGGCTGGTCATCGCCTTTGGAGCCCTTTTTGTTGGCTTTCCTCCCGTTTATGCCACCGTTTGCTCTGGCTTTTACACCCCCATCATGATCCTCATTGCGGGGCTCATGTTCCGGGCTGTGGCGATCGAGTTCCGCTCCAAGCAAGAGTCTCCTCGGTGGCGCTCCTTTTGGGATGTGATGTTTAGCTTGGGATCCTACCTGATCGCCTTTATCATTGGGATCATGATGGCCAACCTCATTATTGGGATTCCCATTGATAAGGATCAGATTTTCTATGGGAACTTTTGGAGCTTTTTCACCCCTTACACCGTTCTTGTAGCGATCACCGGTGTGGCTCTCTTTTCGATGCATGGGGCGATCTTTATGCTCATGAAAACCGAAGGGGAGATGCACGAGCGGATCCGCCGGTGGGTCAACCCTGCCATTATCCTTTTTGTGATCCTCTATGTCCTCGTCACCTTTTCCACCCTTGTTCACCAGCCTCATATGATCGCAGTGATGAAGGAGCACCCCTGGCTTTTTGGTGTGGGACTTTTGGCAGCCTTGGCCATTGCCTACATCCCCGCTTGCGTTAAGCGCGGGTGGGATGGAACCGCTTTCCTCTCCTCGTGCGCCAGTATTGCCCTTCTCTTTTCCCTGTTTGGGATTGGAACCTATCCTAACCTCGTCCGCTCTACCCTCGACCCCCAAAATAGCCTAACCCTCTTCAACGCCTCGGCCGGATTCAACACCCTTAAGGTGGTCCTCATCGTAGCGATTATCGGTGTCCCCCTCGTCCTTGGCTACGGCTGGTGGATCTACCGGATCTTCCGAGGGAAGGTTTCCCTCGACGAAGCAAGCTATTGACCCCCTAAACTTCAGAACTTAAAAAATATATTGAAGTTTCCGAGGCACTATGGTACCATAAAGCCATAAACAGAGGTTAACTATGGATTGGACTCAGTCTTTTGCAATCATCTGTATATTTGCCGCATTTTTTATCTATCTAATCGCTAAGCTTGAAAAGCTTTCTGAAAGGGTTAGTTCTGTGGAAACACGTCTATCTGTCATGGAAAATGAATTAAAAAATAACAATCAACGTCTGTCCTCGATTGAGGGATATCTCGTTCCAAAAAAAGTCTTCAAGTTTGAAGACAGAGAAGCCAAGTAAAATTAGCGCAACTTCCCGGACCACCCCAGCTTGTGGCGGAGGGTCGAGAAGTAGTCGGTGCGGTTAAGGCTCACCAGCTTGAAGGTACGGGTTGACTTGGTGAGGGTGATCGTGTCGCCAGGCTTGAGCTCGAAGTGGTGGAGGCCATCAGCGACAAACTCAATGAGACTTGTGTGACCGTGGTAGGTGATCTCGATGTTTTCCTTAGGGGTAAAGACGATTGGCCGGTTCGAGATGGTGTGTGGGCAGATGGGGGTGAGGACGCAGGCATCGATGGTGGGGCTGATGATCGGCCCCCCGGCGGCAAGGGAGTAGGCGGTCGAGCCATTCGGGGTTGCGATGATCACTCCGTCAGCTTGGAAGGTATTGAGGAAAAGACCATCGACATGGATCGAGACTTCAACGAGATGGGGGGTGCGTGCCCGGTGGAGGACACAGTCGTTCATCGCAAAAAAGGTTTGTCCACCGCTTGACTTCCCTTCAAACATCAGCCGCTCTTCTATCGTATAGGCGCCACTGACAAGATCTTCTAAGCTGGAGAGCATATCGGGGATGGGAACATCGGCCATAAAGCCTAAGTGCCCGAGGTTAATCCCAAGGATGGCGCCGCTTAGGTGGGAGTATTGATGGGCCACCCGAAGGATCGAACCATCACCTCCCATTGTCATGAGGACCTCAATCGATTGGGGATCGACCGAAGAAAGAGGGTCAGTCCTAAGCGCCTCTGCTTTGTCATCTTCAACCACCACTTGACATCCCTTTTTAGTGAGAAATGCAAGAGCCTCTTCAGCGAGCTTTTTCGCCTCTTTTTCGTGAACTTTGGGGAAGAGAGCAATGATCATGAAGCGACCTGGACATTCAAAGCTTTTGCAATGTTTTCTGGGGTGATCCCATACCGCTCTAGAAGATCGCTATGCTTCCCATGCTCGATCAGCTGATCGGGAATTCCAAAGTTTTTCACCCGGAGGTGGGAAAGCTCATTTTGGAGAATAAAGGTATTGATCATTGAGCCAAGTCCTCCCTGCAGTGCATGTTCCTCGATGGTCACGACCATCTCTGCCTCTTGGAAGTAACGGAGAAGGAGCTCTTTGTCAAGGGGCTTGATAAAGACGGGGTCGATGACCGCTGCAGAAATCCCTTCCTCAGCAAGAAGTTCGCGCGTTTTTAAGGCCACCTGATCTAGATGTCCTAGCGAGAGAATGACCACGTCTTTCCCTTCTGCGAGGACTTCTCCTTTACCAACTTGACGTTTGTAAAGCGGCTTTACATCTTCATCTGTTGGGAGATTGGGATAACGGATGGCTGCGGGGGACCTCCAGTCGAAAGCGCTTTCGAAAAGTTCTTTGAGAACGTGGCCATTTCTAGGTTGGGCGATCACCATATTGGGCATGCTACCCAAGTAGGAGATGTCATAAAGTCCTTGGGCAGTCACTCCGTCGCCTGTGGCAAGGCCGGCGCGGTCGATGGCGATGACGACAGGGGAGTTTTGGACGCAGATGTCGTGGTAGACGCTATCGAATGCCCGCTGCAAGAAGGAGGAGTAGACGGAGGTGACCACTTTGAGTTTTCCTTCCCGGGCGATTCCGCCGGCGTAGGTGAGGGAGTGCCCTTCGGCAATTCCGACATCGATACACCTTTCAGGATATTTTTTCATGAAGGGGTCGAGACAAGAACCGACCGGCATCGCGGGGGTAATGGCAACAATATTCGGATCTTCATCGGCCATTTTTAGGAGGTGGCTCCCAAAAACCTTGGGGAAGGAGGGGGTGGAGCTTTTCGGGGGAAGGAACTCTCCGGTCACCCGGTTAAAGGGCTTGGCACCATGGTAAGGGGTGGGGTTGTTAATCGCATTTTGCATCCCTTGCCCTTTGACCGTGAGGACATGGACAAGGGTAGGATGTTCCACCTCTTTAAGGGCTTCGAAGGTGTCAACCAGCTTCTTGATGTCGTGTCCGTCGATCGGGCCGACATAGGAGAGGCCAAACTGTTCAAAGAAAGGGGCGGTGCTGATGAGGTTTTTCATCGACTCTTTCATCTTATTTCCCTGTTTAGCCAGGGTTTCTCCATACCCCGGAATCTTCGAAACAATTTCGGTGAGCTCTTCGTAGATATTATTGGCGGTGGGGCTATTGAAAAAGCGGCTGAGGATCCCGGTGATTGCCCCGACATTTTTGGAGATCGACATCGCATTGTCATTGAGGACAACGAGAAATTTTTTCGTCTTGCGGGGGATATTGTTCATCGCCTCTAAGGTGAGGCCGCAGGTGAGCGCTGCATCGCCGAGGATGGGGAGGATCGTCTCTTCTTGTCCTCTAAGGTCCCGGTTTTTTGCCATTCCCAGAGCAAGCGAAAGGGCATTGCCCGCATGACCGGTAAAGAAGTGGTCGTGGGGAGATTCGGGGGGGTGGACAAATCCTGAAAGGCCATCGGTCTGCCTGATGGTGGGAAAGAGGGGGTTACGTCCCGTTAATAGCTTATGGATATAGGACTGGTGGCCGACATCGAAGATGAATTTATCTTCAGGGGAGTTAAAGACCCGGTGGAGGGCGATGGTCAGCTCGACGATCCCTAAGTTCGAAGAGAGGTGTCCTCCTGTGACCGACAAGACATCCATGACGCGAACGCGGATCTCTTCGGCAAGCCTTTTAAGTTCCCCATGGGAGAATTCTTTAAGCTGCTGAGGATGGGTGAGGGTGTCAAGGATAGGTGTCATTGGCGGCGGCAAAGGGGGCTGTCTGAGGGGTTTCTCCTCGTCCTTTGATCAAGGTTTCAATTTTTTGCTCCGCCTGGCTTAGTTTTGACGAACAAAGGGTGATGAGTTTGTTCGCCTCCTCATATAGCGCAAGCGATTTTTCAAGGGGCGTTTCGCCGCTATTTAGTTCTCCTAAGATCTGTTCCAGTCTTTCGTAGGCCTTTTCAAACTCCATTGATCTCCTCAACTCGTGTTTTGATACTTCCATCATGGAAGCGGAGAGAAATTCTCTCACCTTTCTCTATGGCATTGGATGACAGCATAACCGAATTTGTTTTTTCCGCAAAGGGAATGCAATACCCCTTTTTTAAGACTGTCTCTGGGTTGACCGCATCGAGGTGGCCTATAAGCTGGGCGAGGCGCTCTTTTTTTCGCCTTAGGAGGTGAGCCATTGCCACCCCAACCCCCTCCTGAAAACGGCCTAATTTTTCCTTAAGATGGATGAGCTGCGCCGTCGGTTTTTTCCCTTCAATCGCCCGACTCGCAGCTGTTAAGCGAAGTTTTTCCTGTCCCACCCTATAGCGGATCGCCTGATCGATCCGGGTTGAAAAGTCGTCCACCCGCTGGATATGCTCTTTTAAAACCCCATAGGGGGAGGCGAGTAAGGGATGGCGCTTTGCCCCGGCTACCAGCTCTTTTTTGTGGGCGATGTGCCGTTTTAAAAACTGGTCGAGCTGCGCCGCTGCCCCTTTTAAAAAGTCGATCTGGGCGCTGTATTCCCGAACAGAAATCTCCGCAGCAGCTGATGGAGTGGGGGCGCGCACATCGGCGACAAAGTCGGCCAGCGTTGTATCGGTCTCATGCCCCACCGCTGAAATGACCGGGATCTTTGAGTGGAAAATTGCCTCTGCCACAACCTCCTCGTTGAAGGGCCAAAGGTCCTCCAAGCTACCGCCGCCCCGTCCCACAATCATCAGATCGACGAGGTGGTGCGCATTAAATTCTTTAATCGCCGCTGCAATCTCTTTTGCCGCTTCTGCTCCCTGAACCCGGACAGGATTTAAAATCAGGTGGAAGTGGGGGAAGCGCCGTTTCAGCACATGCAAAATGTCTTGGATGACTGACCCCGTAGGACTCGTCACGACCCCAATTGTCTTTGGATACTTCGGTAAAAGCTTTTTATGCTCGGGGGCGAACCATCCCCGTCTCTTAAGCTCCTCCTTGAGCTGGTGGAATTTTAGCAGGAGCTCGCCTACCCCCGCATGTTCCAGCTCCCGGACGATGATCTGGTAGCTTCCTCGTGGGGCGTAGAGGCTCAGCTCTCCTCGGACGATCACCTGGTCGCCTGCCTTAGGGAGGCGGGCGACCCGCTGTGCATTGCCGCGGAAAAGGACCGCCGAGATCTGGGCATCCCGATCCTTGAGGCTGAAGTAGAGGTGGCCCGAGGCCTGCTGCCTGAGGTTGGTTACTTCTCCTTGCACCTGCAGCTGAGCAAAGCGGGGCTCCAGCTCCCGCTTAATCGCCAAGGTGAGTTCTGTGACCGTTAGAGTCTTCGTCATGTTAAAAGATTAGGGCGTGTCATTAATTAAAACAAGTTGAAAGAGTTTTTCAGGGGAGAAAAGTTCAAGGCGCCTGATGCAGGGAGCCCGAATTGGGCTCTCGAAGGAAGGCAACGATGAAATTTTCCTCATGAAAAACTAAGGCAACGAAGTGTAATTAATGACACGCTCCAATCGATCAGAGGGGAAATAGCAAGGGCTATTTTCCAAAGGTAATATCGAAAAAATAGAGTAAGAAAAAGATTATTGAGATAATAAAAAGAATGATCGAAGTGAAATAGTAAATGGAGTTTTTATTTTTATGAGCATCGAAGGCTAGAACTCCTGAAAAAAGGAGGCTTATTCCAGAAAAGCTTAGCCAAGTGCTTAAATAAATCGGCCAGCTGGTTGCACATATGAAACCAATCACTCCACCAATTAAGATATCGAGGACTCGTCTTTTATAGTCTTTGGCCTTGAAAATGCGCCAGGCTTGGTAAGGAATAAGGGTGATAAGCACAATAAAAGGTATTTTCTCAAGCATCACTAATAGCTCCTGTTCCTAACTTATTCGTACGTTTCATATTCTTCATCCCCTTCGCTCTCTTCATATTCTAAATTTTCGGAATACTTATTGGCAGCATCTAAGAACTTTTCTGTTCCAATGATAATTCCACCGATAGTACCGGGGATGTTACCACTTGCAGCAGCAACTCCTGCCCCGGCTGATGCAACAACACCCTTCATAACATCCATTGCAATCTCTCCACTGCTGTAAGGCTTTTCTGAGGTTTCTTCTTGTTGGTTAGTTTCAGTCTCAGTCGTTTGGGCTTCCTCAGTAGCAGAAAGATTGGATGCGGTAAAACAAAAAGATAAAGAAAATAAAATCAGTAATTTTTTCATCTATCACTCCACTTTTTGTAATGCTGAGTTTATCTTTATGAGTCCTATTCCCCAATCTGTGAAGGACTCTGCAAATCGGTCTGTTTCTGGTTCAGCATATCTAAAGTGTTTTCTAATGGCTTTTATTGAAGAAAGTCTATTCCCTTTGACAACATAAAATGCTGATTTATTAAAAGAGTCTTCCATTTCGGATTCTTTATCTGTTGACCATTTTACAAATTGATCTGCCAAAAAATCAGTAATATAGGTCTTTTGGTCAAAGCAACTAGCAAGAACCTCTTCAGCTTCTTTCCCAAACCCTGACTTTGCTAATAGATAGCTCATGTGAAGAGTTTGTGGAGTTACAGAGCAAAAAAGGGCTCCAGGAAAGATAAAGCAGAATAGCAAAAAAAATCTCTTTAACATGGTACTTCCTCGACCTTTGCGTTAAATCGAAATAATCGTACCAAGAAATAATTTTTCATTTCAATGAAAAATTTGCATGAATCTCTGGTGCCTAGGGCGTGCCATTAATGACACGTCCCAATCGATCAGAGGAGAAATAGCAAGGGTTTCCTCGAGGAAAAATTTGCACGAATCTTCGGTTGAACGTTAACAAAAAAAATGTTATCCTGGGGGAATCAAAAAAAATGGTTAATTATGAGACAACAATTTCTCGTTGGAAACTGGAAGATGCACATGGGGACAAAGGAGACGGCTGAGTTTGTGGCTGCCCTCCTCCCTCAGATTGGAGAAACCACCACGTTTATTGGGATTGCTCCTCCTTTCACCTCGATAGAGGTGGCGGCGAAGAGTGCTGAAGGGAGCTACCTCCAGGTGGGAGCGCAGAATATGAGCGAATATCCCCACGGCGCTTATACGGGAGAGATTTCGTCGGCGATGGTTAAGGAGTGTGGTGCCACCTTTGTATTGGTGGGGCACTCGGAGCGGCGGGCCATTTTTCACGAGGATCATGCAACCATTCACCGGAAGGTGAAGTGGGCGATTAAGGAAGAGCTTTTGCCGATTCTCTGTATTGGGGAAACCCAGGAGCAACGGGACAAAGAGATGACGCGGGAGGTTCTTGCCGAGCAGCTCGGGAAGGCCCTTGAGGGATTTTCGGGAGGGGATCTAGGGAATCTTGCCGTTGCTTATGAGCCGGTATGGGCGATCGGAACGGGAAAGACAGCGACTCCAGACATCGCGCAGGAAACCCATCACCTGATCCGCACCTTCGTCCGGGAAAAATGGGGCGATGAGGTGGCTGACCGCTTGCCTCTTCTCTATGGAGGATCGGTCAAACCTGACAACATCAAGGCTCTTATGGCAGAGCCCGATATCGACGGGGCCTTAGTGGGGGGCGCTTCCCTCAAGGTCGAGTCATTTGCACAACTTATCAAGGAAATATGAACCTATCCTGCGTCAAATTAATTTCTTTATTTCAGCCTTTTTGGCACCTTTTGAAAGTCTCCATTGAGCCCTTGTCTCATGGACAATGTACTCAATGGAGACTTTCAAAATCTGCTCAAAAATTCAAGAAATCAATTAAATTTTTTAACACAGGATAAGGTTCTTAATGAGCGTACTTTTTTACATCTTTTTATTTTTATTCGTGGGACTTTGCACCCTCCTTTGCTTTGTGATCTTGATTCAAGAGAGCAAGAGCTTGGGGCTGGGCGCCTCTTTTGGAGGAGATGCAAGCGATTCCCTTTTTGGAACGTCGACAGCGGCGGTCCTGAAGAAGTTTACCGCCTACCTTGCGGGATTTTTTCTTCTGGTTTGCCTCGTTCTCTCTATATGGTCGTCGTCTATCGGGCGCTCTGCTGCCAAAGCTCCCATGGGTGTAACCATTGAAGAGGGTCCATGATTCGCGATCTTGTCTACTACGGCCATCCTGCTCTTCGGACTAAGTGCACCGAGATCACTGAGATCACCGAAGATATGCGTCAGCTGGCCCAAGACCTGATCGAGACCGCTCTAGAAAAAGATGGGGCAGGTCTTGCGGCTCCTCAGATCGGCTACACCGTGCGGATGTTTGTCTCCCGTTATGACAATGGAGCTGACGCCGAAGGGTGGCCGATCCTCTGCCCTCCTAAGATCTACATCAACCCCAAACTCTCGAACCCCTCCAAGGAGATGGATACCCATGGAGAGGGGTGCCTTTCGATTCCTGGCCTTTATGAAAAGGTGACCCGTCCTTTAGAGATTGATGTGGAGTGGATGGACCTTGATGGGAATATCCAGACTGAGCGAGCGACGGGCTGGAGGGCCCGGAACCTGATGCATGAGAATGATCACCTCAATGGAGTTCTCCATATCGATCGGATCCACCCCAACCGGCGGAAAAAGATCGATCCTGCCCTCCGCAAACTTAAGAAAAAATATAATCCTTAATTATGCAGGGATTTTTCGGGTCATTTCATCATTTTCTTTGATTGAAATGAACTTACCATTTTTAAGAATTGGTTGGATAAAATCGTGTTCGTACTCTGTTTCTTCTACCCATAAGTCATAAGTTTGCTGCAAATTAAGCCAAAGTTGAGGAGTCGTATCAAAGGCTTCTGATAAAGCAATTGCTATTGCAGGAGTTACACTTGCTCTACCAGTCCTAATCTTAAATAATGTATTCCGTGCAATCAACAACCTATCTGCAAGCTTCTGCAAATTAAGATCAAGAGGCTTAATATAAAGTTCATCCAAGATTTTTCCTGGATGAGTTGGTTTTCTTTTCCGCTTCATAACTAACTCACTCTAATGGTAGTCGATTAAATTTACATCATGTGCATCGCCTTTTTCAAAGCGAAATATTATTGTCCAATTCCCGTTCACATGAACAGAGAAAAAACCTTTTAAGTCACCCTTTAAAGGGTGAAAATTTGACCCGGGAAAATTCATATCCTTAGCTTCCTGGGCTGCATCAAGAAGGTCTAGAATAAGTTCGATTTTAGCTGCATGTGCTGCCTGAATACCGGCCTTAATGCCAGACTCAAAAAACTTTTTCAGTCCCTTGTGCTTGAATTTCTTAATTGCCATGTAGTTTTCTACTTTCTCTTATTGTAACCTATATGGTTACATTATGTCAAGCGTTGGAGAAATATTTTTTAATCGACTGGTTTCCAGTTTGTTATTGCTTCACCACGGAGATGGCGCCATAGACCTGGTCGTCGTTACGCTCGGGTGTTAAGGTATGGGCGACTGTGAGGCGGAGGCGCCAGCTGGTGCTAATGGTGGTGATCAGATCGACCTTTGCTTCGTTGTAGTTCGGTTCGCCACCCCGTCCCCAGCCGATGTGGGACTCGAGACGGGCGGTCCACTGGGGAGCGAGCTTGATTTGAAGGCGGGAAAGGAGCGTATTGCGCCCATCGGAAAGGGGAGAGTCAAGAAGCTCTGAAATGGGACGGGTCACCTCCATAATAAAGTTGTCGGGATCATTATCCCGCCAGTCAAACCGTCCCCGATGGCGAAACTCGGTCTTAAAAGCAAAGTTCTCGTTGATTGTCCAGGCAAGCCCGACGTTGGCGTAGTTGAGAGTTTGTTCTTCGATGTTCCAGCCAACGCGACCGGTGAGCTTCCAAGAGGGGAAGTTCCAGATGAAAATGCCGCGGAGCTTGGGAATGGTTTTCTTAAACGTCGAGTCACCAAAGAAGGCATAGGCATGGAGATCGACGACGATATTGGGATCGAAGAGGGGATGTTTTTTAGAGAAAAAGAGGTTGCGCACCCCCGATTGGATAATGTTAAAGCGGTTAAAGCCATCTTGGGTGCTAAAGATGTAGGGAGTCGTAGGTGAAATAGTGGGATGGGTCATCCCATTATAGTAGACATAGGGCTTGAGAACATGGCGGACCGTTTGGTAGTGTTTTTTGAGGGTCAGATCAAGGAGGAGCTGATAGGTGAGGACTCCTAAGGCTGCGGTCCGATCTTTTTGGCTATCGCTGTAGAAAACCCCTTTGGCGCCGATGAGGGGGGTGAGGGTAAAGCCGCGGAAGGAAAAGGGGCGGTAAAGTTGGTTGTAGGTGGAGAGGCGGGCAGCGTTAAAGTCGGGAACAGCCGATTCGATATCGCGGGCAGAGACATAGTCAAGATAGGCCACTTTAAAACGGTTTTCAGAGATGATGCCGCTATTGCCAATTTCAAAGGAGCGGGGAGTCCAAAAAGACTCGGGAAGCTTTTGCTTCATCCCTTGGAAGCCATTGACACGGAATTTTCCGTCGACCCCAACGATCATCCAATCTTGATAGTTCCGGAATTCCAGCCGGGTTTGCTTGGCAGGGCCTAGCTCAAAGTTTTCACTTCCAAAGTCGGTTTGCATATTGCGGTCGCTTAGCCAGTCATAGGTGGCATAAAACTGGGTGTTTTCATCTTCCGTTTTTGCTTTATAGATCCCTTGGAGGCGGTAGTGGGTGCGGGCCTTTTTGGAGTTGGTATCCCGGAAGAAGACATCATGATCGAGATAGCTACGCGTGCGAAACTCTTTCCGCTTATCGAGGGAGTGGTAGTCTGACTCAAGTGCGCCTCCAACCCCTTTAGTGGGGCGAACGTTGAGTTTAAAGAAGAGGTCGAACTGTTCCCAAGAGTAGATCCGGTAGCGCATCCCAAGCTTGGGGCTGAGTTTCTTTTCCCAGCCGATACTATAACGGACAGGGGAATCTCCTGTTGACTTGAGGTTACTTTTAAAGGCGGGGAGCCACAAAATCGGAGTGTCGAAGAAGCGGAAGGTGACATTGTCAGCAGCAAGGAGGCGATCCTTGGTGATCTTGAGCTCTCTCGACTGGATTTTCCAATCACTTTTTTTACTTTCACTGGTGGTGACAAAGGCGTTGTAGAGATAAAAGCTTTTGTCGCTATTGAGGCGGATTTTTTCTCCCCCTAAAAACCACATATCAACAGCCGTCACCCCTTCATGAACGACCCCTGTTTTGGTGATGAAGTCATACTCGAGTCGCTGTCCTACATAGACCCGTCCCCCACTTTCTAGCATGAGATCGCCCTCGGCAACCACCTGGTGGATCCGCTTTCCCTTTTCCATCTTGTTGGTGTAGAAGATGTGGCGGGCTTGGATCCGCAGCTCTGGCGAAGAGATGACTCCGCCCTGATTGGTTGAAACGACCCCTCCTTGGTATTCGGGATCTTTTAGGTGCACGGTGAACTCTTGGTCCCCGAATAGGGGCAAGAGGAGCAAAAGGAAGAGAAGAAAATAAGCGCGCATGCTAATGAGTATACCCCTCATGACCACCTGATGTCAATTGGAGGGTTTTTTGATTGTTCTTGATTCAAACCACTTAGAACTTCTAAAGAGCCATATAGAGATGCGTCGGGGCTGGTGCCCCCGCTGCCCCTTGAGCTTCAATCTGGCAAGCCAAATCGATCTTCCTCGGGGGCCCGGGTTACAACCCTGTGCGGGCCCCTCGTTCAGATCGATTTTTCACAGCCATCTTGAAGCCGCGGACAGCTCACGGCATGGCTTTTCTCCGCCTCCGGCTTCGAAGCCATGTCCGTTCACTGGAGAGTTTTCTTTTTTTATCTCCCCAGCGAACTGACGTGAGTTCAAGCCCGAAGGGCGCTGAAGCGAACGCGGTGAGCTGTCCGCGGCTTCAGGGCGAACCTGTAAAATTGGCATGAAGGAGGGGCTTGTCTAGGGCTGCGCCCAGCCCCCCGACTGAAGGTCCGATTTGACTGTTCGCTTGAAGCTCAAGGGGCAGCGGGGGCGCAGCCCCGACGTATCTATATATGAACCCTTGGATTTATCAGCTGGTTTAATATCTAAACTTTTATACAGCACAAACCATTTTACTGAATAGCCTTAAGCAAAAGGCCCGCAAGGGCAAACCGGTTTTTTTTGTTTCCCCGATGAATCGCTCGGAGGAGAAGATCGATCCCTTCTTTTTCGTGACTCTCGGCAAGGGTCTCGTAAATCTCGATGAGAAGGCGGGAGGTCTCCTTTGGAGTGAGAATAAAAGAGCCTGCGGCTTCCTTCCGGTCGGTCCAAGCGAGCATCTCCCGAAACTGGAAAAGCTCATGGTCCCGCTCCTGTTCAAGCCATCTGTAGAGGGTCTCTTTGTGAGGTCCTTCGACTCTCATTCGGTAGAGAACCAGGTGGCAGTAGGTGCGGATGAAGGGGGCTCCAGCGCGGCGCGACTCCTCCTGAAGAAGGGCAATGGCCCCTTTGGTGCTCAGGTTTTCCAGAAGGTGGATCAACATGGGGATGAGATCGTTTTCTTTTTTATTAAAGATCTCCCGGGCAATGGTTAGAAAATCTTCTTCGGGAAGCTCTAGGGCATCTTGGAGAATTTGCTCTCGCAGGGCCAGGGTGATCGCAGAAATGTCTTGCTGGATCTTTTTGGAGTATTGAGTTGCTGAGGGAATCACTTTCCAGGTCATCAGCGCATGGCCTAGAGAGTAGACGGGCTGAAAACCGAGATCTTTCTCATCCTTGATGAGGATATTTAAAAGGGTGGGAATCGCGTTCGATTGTCGCTTCTTGAGTAGCGCAAGGGCGGCATTTGCTCGGACATGGAAGTTATAATCGGAAAGGAGGGTACTTAAAAGACGGTCGGTATTGGGCATATCGACAAGGAGGGGAATGGCAAGGGGATTTTTCTCTAAGGCGCTTTTCATAATCGTTTCGCGGTAGGTGATCTCCCCAAGCTTTTCAAGGGAGCGACAGGCGGCAAGTTTCACATTGGAATGGGGGGACTGCGCCAATTTTTTTAAAAGGGGAATCGAGTGAGAATCTTTGAGATACCCTAAAGCTGCGGCGCAGGTCTCTTGCTCTGCTTGATCGGCATGGGTTGCAGCGGCGCGGATCTCACTTAAAAAGTCATCCCGCCCATAGCGCGCTGCAGAAAGGATCGAGGCAATGCGGACACTTAAGTAGCGGTGCCCCACCAGCCGCTTGAGAACCCCTGCGGCATCGGCCGTTCCAATCATCGCAAAAAGCTCAGGAAAGTAGACGTGCATATAGGGGGGAAGCTTGTGCATGAGGGAGTCGATCATCCCCGTCACTTTTTCAGAGCGGCGCATCGCTAAGGCATATGCTGACTCCATCCGAACTAGAAGATAAGGGGAGGAGAACGCTTTAAAAAGGAGGTCTTCAACCAGATCATCTTGAAGGCGGCTTAGGAACTGAATCGTTGCCATTTGGATGACGGGGTTTTGGCTGGCAATCCCCATCTCATAGAGCTCCATCCCTTCCTGGGAACCGGCGGTTCCTAGCCCATACATGCTGAGGAGTTGGCTTTCCTCATCATTGCTTCGGGCTCCTTGAGAGATGAGGATATGGCCCATCTGCTCCAAAATGGTGAAGTCATGTTTCTTATTTTCCTTGACCCATGCCTCATAAAGGGCGAGCCCCCGCTCGATCTCTCCAGCCTGCATGAGGTAGAGGACCTGGTGCTTGGAAGCCGCTCCCCATAAGGAGGAGACAGTCAGAATGATTAAAAAAAAGAATCGCTTCATTTCCTATAAGGATTGAGTTTTTTTTATTAAAACGCCACCCTAAAAATTTTTCTGGCGATTTACTCGCTTTTTCTCTATCATTTTAGTCAAGCTGAGGAGGCTAATATGCTACCTGTAACAATCAATGAATGTCAGAATATATCTACTGATACCGGCGATGGAGAGGGACTCTGGGCCCTTTACAAGATGGTTGAAAGCGTTGTTGTCTTTGCGTATAGCATTATTTTTAGGTGCTTTCCTGTGCAGACAAGTCTAGAAGGGAGAGGCTCCTCTAGTGCTTCTAAGATCTTTATAGACGAGTTGACTAAGACTCAAATAACTCAGCTTCTGGACTTGCATAAACAAGACAAGCTTACTCCACAAAATCTTACAAAAAACATTAAGAACTTTCCTGAAGATATACTAGAGGACATGAAAAAACATCTTAATGTGCAAACAGCAGAAGAGGCTGCTCAGTCCGCTAATATCATCAGCTACTTGCAGCTTTTGTTGCTTGTATCGTGACAAACGTCACACTCTTTTTTTTCTGGATTTCCACACCGCTTACATTTTAAGGGGTGTTGCGACTTTAAAAGATGCCCGATCCCAAGCCCGAGCATACAAAGGAGGACGATGATGATCGCTAAAAGGATGGTCACTTGCCTTTCTTCTTTTCAGGGGCTGATGGAGCGCCAAGATCAACCCAAATCGGGGAGGTCCACGCAAGGTGGCCATCGGCTTGCATCACGCGCATATAGTAGTAGACAAAAGGAGGACGGTCATCCTTTGATTTTAGGGTAATCTTCTCAAGGAGCTCGTCATCATCAAAGGCAAAATCGAAGGTCTCCCCTTTAGGGGTGAGGGTGTGGAACGGTTTTCCATTCCGGATGATAAGGATCTCCTTGATCGGGGCAATACCGACAGCATAGCCGGTGATGTGGCGGTTATAGGCAAGGCCGGGCTTTGCCTTGGTATTGAGCTCTGATCCCATGGGGTGTCCAGCAATTTCAAGGCCTGCCAATATGCGGGGGCCGGTCGTTGCGTAGCACGATTTTTTATCGAGCGCTTGGACGAGTCCATCGCGGGAGTGATTTGCGGCAAGAATAGCGGTCAGGCCTGGGGAGTATTGGGCCTGGGCCTCATCGAAAAGTCCTTTGAAAACTCCACGATCGTCAAGGCCGCCAGCGACGAAGCCAAAGCGGTAGTTTTTGTTAAGCGCTTTTCGAATCGATCCGTCAGCCTTTTCCTTGATTCCTTTCTTTGACTTAGAAGCGATGGGGCGAGGGTTTCCTTCAGCTTTGGTACATTCGGAGGAGCCCCAAGCGTTGTAGATCTCGACTACTTTTTCATATTCGGGATTAAAGTTTTCAAAGTCGTAAAGGGTTTCCGATCCCATGGTAAAGATGGGGATAGAAACGAAATCTTTTGGGGTGTGACTTTTATAGATTTTTTTCAGGTGGCTTGCTTTACTCTCTTTTTTCCGCAGGAGGGGTTTCGAGTCTTTAAGGTAGACGATTTGGCGGAGCCCCTCTTCTCCTGGCGTTCCGGTCCATTGGAGACCGAGGAAAGTGGTGAACCGGTCATCTTCGTTAAACTCAGAAACGTGAGCGCCGATCCCTTTCCAGATATCGGCAGAGGTCTCTTCCTCACTTTCAAAGGATGAGGTTCCAAAGAATTGGAGGGCCTCATCATCACGGATGTGACGCAGACAGGACTCGATATTTTCCTTCGCGTCGTGGAGGACCAATTCCCCATGAAAATTTCCCCAGTAGAGTTGGCGACTGGTATCGGAAAAACACTTAATCGGGGCCGATAGGAAAACTTCATCCGTAGAAAGGTTTTTTAGCTGGATCTTGTAGACCCCCGGCTCGTTAAAGTAGAGGTTGGGGAGGTTGATAAATCCTGTTTCGGGGACAAACAGTTTCCAGCTGATATTTTCTCTCAGTTGCTCGTAGGAAAATTCGATGAGGGTGCCTTCTGGAGCATGCCCGGTGAGGTTTCCAAACTCATCCTCAAAGCGGACGATTACATCGAACCGCTGGTTTTTATTGACGACAGAGGGAACGATGATCCGGATTGAGTGGAGCTGCCCTCCCTTCACATCGACATGGAAGGTTTCATGCTCTTTGTATTCTCCTTTCCCCTTGGGGTCGACATAGAGGTTAAAGGGGCGGCGGCGGAAGGTGTGGGACTGCGCGCGGTTCCCTTTTTTTTCAATACCGGTCTCTTCAGGGGTTCCAAGGAAGATGGCGATCTCCTCACCCGCTTTGACATCGCCGGGGAGGGTGAACTCGAACTGAGGAAGAGAAGATTCGGGTGTTGCTACTTCGGTTGCCGCCAGAGACTTTTTATTGGGCGTTTCCATCCAAATCAGATTTTTTTTGCTTTTGAGGTTTGACTGGGGGATTTCCCAGTCGAAGTTGCGCCCTTTGGAGCCTAGGTCGAATTTGAGGCGGGCTCCTTTTGGAAGGTCGTTTGCGGGGGCGTAGATGAATTTCCACGTTTTTTTCTCCCCTGCAAGGGCGGTTTTTGGTTCGGCGTAACTGATTGAACGGCGCATAGATCTCTTGAGGTTAAATTTTTATACCCATTTTAACACAGGATTAATTGTTGTTCAAGAGGAGCTTTTCAATGGCTCGATCGCTCGATTTCAACACTTCCAAATCAAAATTATCGTTATGAATCTTCCATCCCTTAGTGGGGATCGTCTCCGCTCGGTGGAAGACATACCCCCCAATCGTGTCATACTCAGGGCCTTTTGGAATGGAGACTCCCAGCTCTTTTTCGATGTCGACGATGGTCATCTTCCCATCGACCACCCATCCCCCATCGGGGTGGGGCGTGTGGTGCTGCTCCTCTTCGATACTATCATGCTCATCGATAATTTCCCCGACAAGCTCTTCCAAAATATCTTCGATCGTCACCACCCCTTCCGTTCCTCCATACTCATCGACGATGATGGCGAGGTGAATCTGCTCACTCCTAAACTCTTGGAGGAGGGCGGCAATCTTTTTCGTTTCGGGAGCATACAAGACAGGCTTAATGAGGTTTTCTAGGGGTGTTTCAAGGGGAGACTGCTCATTTTTTTCGATGCTTTTAAAGTAGTATTCGATCACATCTTTGTAGAGAAGAACCCCGACAATCTCATCGACATTTTCTTTGTAGACGGGGATCCGGCTATATCCTTCTGAGATGAACTTTTGGGCGGCCTCGTGGACCGTTTGGTTGATCGATAGAGAAAAGATATCGATCCGCGGGACCATGATTTCTCGGGCGATCCGCCCTTGCATCGAAGCAAGCGCGCTAATGATTCGCTTGTCAAAAGGTTCCAGATAGTCAGAAAGTTCCGACTCAAACGCAAGCTCCAAGATCTTATCTTTGATTCTCCCTTTAGAAACTTTTCCTCTCAGGAGGCTTTTTTGGACCTTGAGAAGGAGGAAAGTGATCGGCGAGAAGAGAAGAAGGAAAAAACTTGCTACAGGGGTGGTCATCCGGAGGAAGAGGGGAGGGGCAGAGTGGGCAATAAGGCGGAAGAAAGCGTCACAAACAAGGGCAATAGCCAATAGCAGGCAAACCCCCAAAAGAGAGAGAGGAGCAAAGTAGATCAGGAAGGAGATCGCATAGAGGAGATAAAGGAGGTGCTTTGTCGCACTTAAAAGGTAAAAGAGGTTGTCCCATGGATTTTTTGAGAAGAGCTTTTTGACAAATGTGTAGGTAAAAAAGTAGTGGGGCTTTTTCTGGAACTCCTTTTTACTTTCGATTCTTCCTAAGATATGGAGCGCTTTCGTCAGTCCTGTGATTGCGCAGGCGCCAATAAGGAAAAGGATGGGGAGGAGGAGATATTCAATGCTCATTCACGGGCCTTTTTGGGATTTTTCAAAAGAGCCTGGATGATACTCACCGAGGTGAGCTCTAAGGGGGTTTTTTCTGCTGCACACTTGGTTTTTGGGTTGGCCCCATGCTGAATCAAGAGCTTGGCCGTTTCGAAGACATTGACCGAATCAGGGTTTAAAACGACAAAGTGGAGGGGGGTAAACCCATTATAGACCCCTGCGGTGAGCATGGCTTGGACATGAGCGCGCCCCGTTTCAACAAGCGCTCTGACGATCTCTGTCTCTGCTTGCATCGCTGCAAAATGAAGGGGAGTGGCTCCCCCATAATTCTGGCCGTGCTGGGGAGCATTAATATCAGTGCTGGGACAGTTGATCAAAAGCTTTGCCTCCTCCTCGAGCCCCTGCATCGCTGCAAAGTGTAAGGGGGTCGCGCCATCGCGCGTTCCAAAGTTGGGGTTGACCCCAGGATGGTTTAAAAGGAGCTTAATCAGAGGAGGCGCCCGGTTCGTGACCGCAATGTGGAGAGGGGTAAACCCTTCCTGAGTCGGTTGATTGACCTTGATCTCCTTTTGCTTAAGGAGAAGCTCCGTTGCCTCATAATTCCCATTGGAAACCGCAATAATCAGAGGGGTCGATTGGTAGTTGTTAGGGGCATTCACATTCACCCCCTTGGAGAGGAGGAAGGTGATGATCTCTTTTTTGTGTCCCCCTTTTTTCGAGCAGCAAGCCAAGTGAAGGGGGGTGTTTCCATCCTTGTCGCGGGCATAAACAAGACGCATCCCCTCTTTTTCATATAAAGAGACGACGCCTACGAGGTCACCACTTAGGCAAGCGCGAAAGAATTCCGACTCAGGGCCCCCAAAGAGGAGCGCTTGAGCCATCAATGCAAGGAAGAAAAAATACTTGGGGACCTGTTGAGAGAGCCGCTTTCTCCAGATTTCACGATGACTTTCGAGAAAAATCCGGAAGTTTGCAAATTGACATATGCCTAAGTATAGGAGATTTGCAAACCTCCGGGTTTTTCCGGAAGGGGAGTGAAAGGTGGAGGAATGGGCTTTTTCAACAGGCCCCTTATTGGCTGAGAAGAAGGTCATGCTCTCTAAAATAATTGATTGCCGATTTTTCTTCACCCCTCATGATCTGAATATCTTCAGGATTTTGGTCATCGAAGCCCAAAAGGTGGAGGAGGCCATGGGTGATGTAGAGGGAAACCTCTTCGTAAGGATCGCCCCCTTTTTTTGTCAGATAATCGAGGGCCACTTCGGGGCAGACAAAGATTTCGCCCAAAACAATATACCCCTCTTCCATCGGATCGTCGATGGGGAAGGAGATGCAGTCTGTGGGGGAGGGGTCATTAAAGTAGAGGTCGTGAAGGTGGGAAATTTCCTCTTTGTTAACGAAGTGGAGGGTCACTTCATCAATCCGAATGCTTTTCCATTTTAGGAAAGCTTCAACGAGGCGCTCCACCTTTTCTTCAGAAATGGGAAGAGCGCTTTGACTAGAAATGCAGTGGATGTTCACTGCATGGTGGGCGTTTTAGGAAGGCCAGTGACCTTTTTATCCTCGCCCTCTTTCCAGCGGCCGAGTTTTTTGAGGACATCGATCCGCTCGAATCGCTTGAGGACGTTCCGTTTTTTCGCCCCTTTACTTGATTTTCCGTAACTTGGGTGACGTGACATGGTTAACTCCTCCCTCCTTTCACTTTAGGGATGAAGGTGCTATGGGCGGCCTCTCCCGTAAAAACGTTCGCATGTTCTTTAAATCCCTTGGGGAGGTTGTCCTTGAGGGGACCTGTTTTTTCTGAGCCGTAGCGGGGTTTTCTAGGGCACCGCTTGAGGCGATCTTTCTTACTTACTCGTGTCATAATAGCTTACTCCGTTAATAAGAAATAACTATAGCAGTTTAGGCGGAATCTTTCAAGCTTTTAATGAGTGATGATGGTGAAGCCGGCTGTTTTATAGGCCTGGTAGCGCTCCTGGGCAGTCTTATTCTTCTGCGTGGAGGCGAGATCTTCGATTTCATAAATTTTTATAAAGGAAAAATTTTTATTGTCGACCGGCTCCGGGCAGAGGTTAAGGATGCTTCGGGCTTCATTGGGGTTTTCCTTGGATGAGGTGAGGACAATCAGGTCCTTGCAGGGGGCATCTTTGATCACATGGGGGAGAAAGCTATCAGGGGGCGAGCGCCATAAAAGAAGGTCGACATACTCCAGCCCCTTTTCGTGAGGGACGCGGATCAGGAGAGGCTCTTTTTTTTCAAAATATTCCTCAGCAAGGCGGACAATCAGCCCCTTTTTCTCCTGATCGCTTCGCACCTGAAAGAAAAGGGCACGGATCTCCTTATGCATCCTTTTCCTCCTCGGGATGGTAGATTCCGCAGGAAAGAAGGAATTTAAGGAGATCTTCGGTCTCGAGATTGGTCTCTTTGATCTCATCTTTTTGGTACATGACCAAAAAGCCCGAGATGGGGTGAGGAGCCGTTGGGATGAAGATCGACTGGAGGTCTTTCTTCTTTTCGGTGATCTCTTCTGGGGGATCTCCAGAAAGAAGCCCCATCGCGCGGGTCTTTTCATGGGGGAAAGGAACGGTCACCGTCCCTTTAAAGAGCTGTTTTTTCCTTTCGCTAAAGACGCTGCTACTCACCTCACGAGAGATCCGGTAGATCGTCTTGATAAAGGGGATCTTTGCAAAGATCCGGTCGGTGAGCTTAATAATCCAAGAGAAAAAGATCCTCCGTCCTAAAAAACCGAGAAATAGCGTAAGAAAAAAAAGCAAAATCAGAACGATAATCCGGCTGACAAAAAGGAGGATATACTTATGGCGGGATCCCAGCTCAGCTAAGCCATGACCCGTAATAAAGTCAGAAACCATCCCTGCAAAAGGGGCCGTGAGAACATCGACGATAAAGACAACGACAACAAGGGTAATCGTAATAGGGAGAAGGGTCGCTAGACCTGCGAGGAAGGTTTTTTTCATGGCGCCGGTTCTTCTGGGATTTGGGTCGGGTGCTCAGGGGTAATCACACCACACGAGACGATATATTTGATCGCTTGTTCCGGCTTAAGATCGAGGAAGATCATCTCCTCTTTTTTGTACATCAGAAGAAACCCTGTTGTCGGGTTAGGAGTCGTTGGGACCAAAACGGAGTAGAGCTCTTCGCCTACCCCCTCACAGCACACCTTAGGCGACTCTCTCGAAACCAGCCCCATCACATAGGAGCCCCCCTTGGGGAAGGGGACCATGACCACCTGCTTAAAGGAGCTCTTATCAGTGACAAAAATGGTCTTAATGATCTCTTGCGTTGTCTTGTAAACCTTGTTAACAAGGGGGATCCGGTGGAGGATTTTATCACTGAGGTTGATCAACGCCTTAAAGAAGAACCAGCGGGCAATCATCCCTAAAAGGAAGGTGAAAAGAACAAGGCAGAGCAAGATCAGGAGCTTACTGCCGTAGAGGACCACCTGCTCGGGTGTTAAGAACAAAAACCCCTTGTTTAGGAGATTCATGTCTTGCAAAAAGCCAGAGACAATGCCGATGAAAGGCTTGGTTAAAAAGTCGACGATAAAGACAACGATGGCGATCGTCACCGCCAGGGGCAAAAGAATGACGAGCCCCGTCACAAGATATTTTTTCATAAAAACCTGAGTGTTGGTTTTGCTTTACTTCGATCTCAGCGAGAGTTTTGTTTAAATTTTTTTCTTCTTTTTCGAAGGTAAGGGTCTAAAATGGCCCTTTCCGAGGGAAAGAAGGGGAAAAGAAAACAAAAATCACCTGAGGCGGGGTGAAAGAAAACCAACACTCAGGTTACTAGATCCTTTAGCTCATAGGATATGAGCTAGATCTTTATTAATCAACCTTGGTGAAGTGTTTGCCAAGGTCATTGAGAGATTTGGCTAGGGCATCTCTGGCTTCGGTATAAGGTTTATTATTTTCTCGCCCATTAGCAATAAGCCAAGGACTGGAGCCATGCGCCCGGATCGCATTACGAAAAGCTAGAAACTGGGTATGGATTTTGTTGATTTCTTCTTGGGAGACTTGTTGTAGTCCTTCATAGAGCCCTTCTTCAATCCTATCACAGTCTGATTGTGCTGTTTCACCACCTTTCCAACCGAGAGTTGCAAAGTGGTTTAAGTCTATAGCACTTCCACTTAGTGCGATTAAGTCTTCGTACATAGCGACAAAGCATAAGATACTTTTGTAGTTCATGTCCTCGAACCACTGCATGGTTCAAAGTAGGGTAACAATTTTTGGTCTTATGAAAGATGCGTCGGGGGCAAGCCCCCTGCTGCCCCCTTGAGCTTCAATCTGGCAAGCCAAATCGACCCTCCTCGGGGGGCCGTGCAAAGCACTGTTCCACCCCTCGTGCGGGGCGATTTTGCAGAGCCATTTTGAAGCCGCGGACAGCTCACCGCATGGCTTTTCTTCGCCTTCGGCTCCGAAGCCATGTCAGTTCGCTGGAAAGGTTCTTTCCTAGAAAACCTTGCACATCTTTCACCAAGGAACAAGCCTCTTTTTTTCCAGGTTTTTAGCCACTTACCATATTCGCTTTGCTCGACTTTCAGCTTAACAAAAAAAATCCACTGAACCGACACAGCTTCGGAGCCGAAGGCGAAGAAAAGCTACGTCGTGAAGTGTTACCTCAGCATGCTGTATTTTGAACCATGCCAAAGATAAGGATATTTTCCAATTTTTTTCGGTACAAACCAGGGCACTACTTCTGATCCCTACCTTTCTCGTTAATGGCCATAATTCCCGAGCTACCATATACGCCCATTCTTCGATATTCGCTAGAATAATGATAAATATCAACTCCTCCCCAGTGTCCAAAAGCTCCAACAGTTGCTGACTCTTTAATGTCTCCAGCCTTACTGCTTTGGCACTGAATATAAGACGGACAAGAACTGTCATTAAATAGAAAATCACCTGTTCTTGCATGGTCTGTAAGAACAGAAACAACGGCCTCTAAAGGTGTAGGGGTACGATAGGAGAATTGATTGTTTTTGCTTAATAGGTCGAGAAATTTTTGATGTTTAGCTATACCATTATAGATGGTTTTTGGGATTAAACCTCGGGTCATCATTATCCATTTTGTATTTGGAAAGGACTCACCTTCTAATTTTTTCTTTGCTTTTTTGTCGTCATGAAATACGTATGCTAACTTATATCCCTTTATAGGTGCTTTAGCTTTTTTAAAAAAAGTCTTCAGAGAGAACGGTTCTCCATTAAACACACTTGGAATAAGGGTCAAAATATGGGTATCCTTAATCTTCTTTTCTTTCCATATCGGGCAAGGACTATCCAATAGTGCTCCAATGCTTGGTGGTAGAGAAGGCTCCAGACCAATTTTCCCAAAGTAGTTTTCCCAGTCCCTTTTTCCAAAGCAAAATTCTCTGACCATTTTTAATTTTTTATCCTCTCCAATCTTTCTCCAGCTCTTACACACACATGTAGCTGCTTCTTGGTCTCTAGGAGATAAAAGCTTAAAAATAACAAGTAAAAGCTCCTCAGGAAGCCCTCCAAAAGTCCCTTTTGTGCTCCCACTCTTCTTCATTCTTTTTTTGTCCACTTGGCTTAATTCAGTGTTTTGAGAAAACCCAATCTCAATATCCCTTTTTATCCCTCTTCTACCTGCTTGCCCAATAGCACTCATCACAACACCTTACTGTTAAAGACAATATCGATACTAAGGGAAAAGAAGTATTTCTACAAAATTTTTTTTCGCCTACAGCCCAACCAGCAACCTAAAACCGAATGTTCCCATTTAGGGTGATCGCCCTTTCCCCAATCATCCGGGACTCTAGATTGAAGCTCACCCCTCGAATCTTTGTAAGTCCAACTCCTATCAGGAGCAGGAAGGGTTGCCCCGTTTTAATATCTTCATCGGCAACTTGAAAGGAAAAATTAGGGTCATTGGGAACATTATAAAGGTTCGAATGCATCGATGCATAGGCAAGACCAACATAGGGAATGAAGAGGCCTATCTCTCTTGAAAAACTCACCCCTAGCTGCCACTCGGCATACTTAAAACGGGCCCCAGAGGTCCGCCGACTTCCTCCATTTTGAAAGATCCGGTCGATCCGCATAAAAGATCCCGAATAAAGGGCATTGAACCCCATCACCATTTCATCCCAGTAGACCAAAATGACCCTTCCCCCAATACCCCACATGAACTGACTATTGGTTTGGTATTCCATTAAAACGGTATCGGTGGGGCGCTGGGCCAAATCGAGCTTCATCACCCCCAACTTTCCATAAAGCTCAAACCGATCACTCGCATTAAAGGTGAGAGTCCCCTGATTTTTAAGCGATTTGTAGGTATCGAAGCGCTCCCGAATGCTCGACTCCCGCCCATCCACCTTCACCTTCTTGTCAAAAGTCCGGTCCCATTCATATCCGAGCTTGATTCCCCACCAAGCATCGTTCGATGACCAAATTCCCTCTTCGGGCATGTTGGGGAGGGAGGGATTGCCATTGTAGAGGGCAAAAAGAGCCGGTGTCAATAATAGGAAAATCCAAAGTTTCATGCGTTGAACTTTAAACTTTTTTGAGTTTCAAGGCAAGATCGGCAAACGCTACACTGGCAAGATCACTCGGGCGGGTCAACACTCCCCAAGGCTCAGATGAGGAACCATTCAGGTAGGGACGCCACTCATTCATCGGAAGGGCGCGGGTTTCATCAGCACTCACCCGGTAAAGATCAAGCTCTAAGCTTGCTGGGTTTACAGCAAAGGCAAAAAAATAATCGGCCCAGTTCGTGTCAGCAAAGATGAGGGGTTCGGGTGGATGTAAATCCGGATTTACAACGTGCGCTTTTCCCGGGTTAATCACATGGTCACGGACCCAGGTATAGGTAAATCCTTTGTCAAGCCACCCTTCCTTAAAGCGGGGTTGCCCCGGCTTGAGGAGAAAGGCATGGGTCGGGGAGTACATGAGAAGGCTTGCCAGAGGATCGATTTCAAAAGGTTTGGTGACATGGTAGGGGAGCGATTTGAGAAGGTCTAGAAGGAAAATCAAAAGGTCGGTCGGGTTTTTAATCGCCCTCTTTTCTTCAGCGATTTCTCCTTCAATGCAATAATATCCTTTGAGGAGGGTATGCAAACTTCCTCCCGAAGTGTAGCTCCAAGGATTTTTCTTTTTGAGGGCAAAGGAGAGAAACTCTTTGGTTTCAATAAAGTGGATGATGGCGGTTGTCAGTGAGGCGATTTCTTCCTCATCCCAGTCAGAAGCGGCGATAATTTGAGGTTCAACGGCAAGAAAAAACTGGCGAAGAGCTCCAATAAATTCTTCGGCATTATGGATCAAGGTCCAGGAGGACGGGTCGCTCCTACCATGTTTGTAACAAAGGCGAAAGCCGGCAGGACTATCTTCGTAGAGGGTTTCACAAACCTCCTCTGTATCGGCATCAAAAACTTCAAGAAAATACTCCTGAAACTTTTCGGTATATTGCTCAATAATAAAAGGGAAAAATTTTGCGATGTATTCCCCTTTTTGGTGAGCCTCATCACGCATCTCTTTACAAACATTGGCATGGTGGGAGCGGACCTGAAGTTCTCCTTTCCGAAGACGGATCCGATCGGGAGAGTCGGCTTGCCTGAGAAGCGCTTGAGCAACGCGCGCTTCATCAACTGCGCGGACATACTCTTCATGCAGCTTATCGACTTCCTTATTCGCCGCCTCAAGTTTTTCCTGTAAAGCCCCATAAATAAGGTGGCCGATCCCTCCTTCTTTCTTTGGGTCAAGGCCCAGTGATTCAAAAAGATTCCACTTGCTAAAAGTGGTTTTATAGTCGGAAAAGGAAGCAAGTGTGTACTCCCAAGCTCTAAGTAAGGGGTGATCGGTCTCTCTCCCTCCCCACTTAGGGCTGAGGGGGACAGCAAATTCTTCTCCCCCAAAGGTCCTTTTCATCTTCCCAAGCATCATCAGATCGTAAAGGTCGAGAAGGAGGCGCTCTGGTTGTTTTTGCTGAATAAAAATCGCAGGTGCTGTTGCAAAACAAGATCCAACAATCTGTCTTAAAGGGCAAAGGAGGGCAGAGATGACACTTTCTTGGAGATGTTTGTTTTCAATTTTTTCCTTTTCAGGAAGACCCACACTTTTTCGGATGAGGGTTTCAATATAAGGGTTTGCCACGGGGAGCCTAAACCGCTTGAGAAGGGTCTTTGACTCTTTTGTCTCTAAATAATAGAGGGCATGGAGGCGATACTCGTCCCAGATCGACTGGGTTGCACGGGCAACCTCCTCTCCGGAGATGATTGCACGGGCTAAAGTTCGGGCGATTTCAAGATGATGAGACATGATATCCTTAGTTGTAGCAATTCCTTTCCCTTTTTTACAATCTCTTGTACAATGTAACTAAGGAAACAAAAAAAATGTTCATAAACGTGAAGTGTGAAAGTGAAAAATTAGAGCTCCCTGCGGGAAGTTCTGCGAAAGAGCTAGCTGAAAAAATGAACCTGCGGGAGCCTCACCAGGCTTTAATAGTCAGTATTAATGGTGAAGTTTACGATTTAGATACCGCGCTAAGCGATGGAGATGATGTTAAGTTTCTCGACTTCGATACCGATCAAGGGAAAGAAGTTTTTTGGCACACCTCTGCCCACGTTTTGGCGCAAGCAATCCTCAGACTCTGGCCCAATGCCAAACCCACAATTGGTCCCCCCATTGACAATGGGTTTTACTATGACTTTGACAACCTAGATATCTCAGAAGCTGATTTTCCAAAGATTGAAAAAGAGATCAAAAAAATCCTCAGCGAAAATTTTAAGCCAGAAAAACATCTTTTCGACGGAAAGAAAGATGCCTTAAAAGAATTTGGAGATAACCCCTATAAAAAAGAGCTGATTGAAGGATTCGATGATCAAGGACCCATTACCGCTTATCGACAAGGAGAATTTTTTGATCTTTGCCGCGGCCCCCACCTTCCCAACCTAGGAAAGATTAAAGCGTTTAAAATTCTGAAAACCTCAGGCGCTTATTGGAGAGGAGATTCAGAAAACGCCATGCTCACCCGGATCTATGGGATTTCGTTTCCTAATCGGGAACTCTTAAAGGCCTACCTCCACCTCCTCGAAGAGGCGAAGAAACGGGACCACCGCGTTTTAGGGGCCAAGCTCAACCTCTTCTCCTTTAAAGAAGAGGCACCAGCCATGCCCTTTTTCCATCCCCGAGGGATGGCGGTTTGGGATCATCTCGTCGACTACTGGAAAGAGCTTCACTTAAGGGAAGGGTATAAGATCATCAAAACCCCTCAGCTCATGACCAAAGAGCTTTGGGAGCTATCGGGTCACTGGGATCACTACCGAGAAAATATGTTCACCGTTGAGGTCGATGATGAGCGGGCCTATGCTGTAAAGCCAATGAACTGCCCAGGATGCATGCTCTACTATAAGGGTCACTCCCATAGCTATCGGGAGTTTCCACTTCGGATCGCCGAGTTTGGCCATGTCCACCGGAAAGAACCTTCGGGAGCACTCAACGGTCTTTTCCGCGTCCAAAGTTTCCACCAAGATGATGCTCACCTCTTTATGCAACCGGTGCAGATCAAAGATGAGATCTTAGGGGTTCTTGACTTGGTAAAAGAGATCTATCAAGCGTTCGGCTTGGAGTATACCTTTGAGCTTTCGACCCGCCCCAAAAAGTCGATTGGATCCGATGAAGATTGGGAAATAACAACGGCAGGACTCAGAGAGGCCCTAGATGAGTGGGGGGAACCCTACAAAATCAATGAAGGGGATGGTGCCTTTTATGGACCCAAGATCGACCTCCATGTTCATGATGCTCTGGGAAGACGGTGGCAGTGTGGAACCATCCAGCTCGATATGTCCCTTCCAGAGAAGTTTGAGCTTGAATACAAAGATAGTGATGGAGCGCTCAAACGTCCTATCATGATCCACCGGGCCATTTTTGGATCGATCGAGCGCTTTTTAGGGATTTTGATCGAACACTTTGCGGGAAAATTCCCTTTCTGGATGAGTCCTCTTCCCATCCGCCTCATTCCGGTTGCCGATAAGCATGTTCCTTATGCCCTTGAGGTGATGAAAAAGATTCAAGAGGCTGGCTTTACATGTGACTGTGACGATGCTCCAGACTCTGTGGGGAAAAAAGTGCGAAATGCCCAGCTTCTTAAGGTCAACTACATGCTGACCGTTGGGGATAAAGAGGTAGAAAACAACACCATTTCATTAAGGACGCGCGATAATGTCGTCCATGGGGAAGTTATCATCGATGATTTCCTAAACAATTGTGCAATCGAATATAAGGAAAAAAAACTAACATCTCCTTACCATAAAGAGTCGTGATGAAAACAATATCTGTCTGTAGTTTTAAAGGGGGAACAGCAAAAACCTCGATCTCCTTAAACCTTGGAGCTGCTCTTGCCCGTTTCCATAACAAACGGGTCCTGATGGTCGACTTTGATGCCCAAGCCAACCTAACAGCAGGACTGGGTCTCGATCCTGACAACCATGATAGTTTAGCAGCTGTTCTTCAAGATACTAAAACGGTTGGGGAAGTCATTGTCCATACCGATCACCCCTCAATCGACCTCATTCCAGCAGATACCTGGCTTGAGCGGGTCGAATCGACAGGAAACTTAGCAACAGACCGCTACTCCCACGAAAAGCTAAAAAAAATTCTCGCTCCTCTAGGTTACGACTTTGCCATTATCGACACTCCACCATCCCTTTGCTGGCTGACAGAGTCCTCTCTCATTGCTTGTGACTATGGACTTGTCTGTGCAACCCCTGAGTTTTACAGCATCAAAGGACTTCAGCGCCTCTCTTACTTCATGCACTATATTTCAGAAAGACATCCCTTCGAACTTCTTGGCGTTGTCCTCTCTTTTTGGAATTCCCGAGGAAAAAACAATCAAGAATTTTTAGAAGTGATTGAAGACACTTTTCCTGAAAAAGTGTTAAACACAAAAGTTAGAAGAGATATTGCAGTTTCTGAAGCTTCGATCCATGGGAAACCTGTTTTCGAAACCCGCCCTAAATCGCGCGCCGCCGAAGATTTCAGAGAGCTTACCCAAGAACTATTACCAAAACTGGAGTCACCATGTCTAAGTTCAACTCACTCTTAATCGGCCGTTTTAAAAGCCAGCCCAAAAAAGAAAAAATGGGTGAACTTGTTGAACGGAACCCTTTTGCGGGAGCTTTTCAGGTGAGCCCCATGAGTGAGCAAGAAAAAAAAGAACTTAAAACCCTCCTAGAAAAATATCAGACAAAAGAAAATGACCTAACTTCCGACTTTAAATTCCTTTCCGACATCACTTCCGAGGTAAAATCGATCAGCAACCAAGCGGTTATTTTGCACGGTGAGCGGATCAAAAAGGCGCAAGAAGTCTTGAAAGATTATAAAGATGGGGCGTTTAGTAGCTGGCTCCTCCAAACCTATGGAAACCGGCAAACACCTTACAACTTTATGCAATACTATGAGCTTTACAACGCCCTTCCCACAAAGTTAAAAGGGATTGTCAACGAGATGCCGCGCCAAGCGATCTACAGCCTCTCAAGTCGCTCCGTTCCCCAAGAGAAAAAAGAAGCTTTTGTCGAAGAGTATAAAGGAGAGTCGAAAGCAGAACTCCTTGAAAAACTCCGCACCACCTTCCCTATCCCACAAAAAGATAAGCGCTACCACACCAAAGCAAAAAATGCGATTGATACTCTAAAGCGGGCGATTAAGCTCATGGAGGATGACCGCTTCGACCCCAAGGTGGGCGAAAAAGCAGAAATCGAAAAGCTCTTACGAAAACTTCAAGCTCTTCTTCACACATGACACCAACCATCATCTCCTTTTACACCCCTAACACCGGGTATGAAAAAGAGATCGAAGGGCTCATTACCTCTTGCAAAAAGCAGAGCCTTCCCTACTCGATAGACCCCATTCCAAACTTTGGAACCTGGGAGAAAAACTGCTGCTTTAAACCGAAGTACATCCTGAAAAAGTTGTTGGATTTACAAGGTCCCGTTCTCTGGCTTGACGCCGATGCGATTGTCTTCCAAAGACCTTTTCTATTCAAAGACTTAGATGCTGATGTCGCAGTCCGCATTGTCGACGAACTTCCCGATGATCACCCCTCCAAAATGATTTCCGGCACCCTCTTTTTCAATAATACACCCGCTGCCATAGAAGTTTTAAAGGAGTGGGACGAAGAAACCGAGCGCCTCTTCAGAACCGACCCAGAGCTTTGGGACCAGGTTTCTCTCCGCAATGTCCTTCTAAACTCTCAAGCTAAGGTCTACCCTTTGGATGCCCGCTATTACCAAGTCTTTAACAAAATCGAAGATGAAAAAACCTTAGAAGAAGCATTTATTATCCACTTCCAAGCCTCCCGCACCCTAAAGAAAACCCTCAATCACGAAGTGGTCCCATTTTGGGATGAGTCAGCTTACATTGATGAAAAAAAACATCGCCTAATCAAGCAAATCGCCCCAGCTTAAGTCTTTCCTCTCTTTGCCCGTAAACGTTTTTTCGATAAGCCCCTCCTTTGTACAAAGGGTAGCCACACTATGCCCCTTTCTCTTCAGTGGGTGACGGAGAATGCGGGCACCACTGGGACTATGAGGCTCTTTAGAAGCAATAAGGTAGGAGTATTTTTCATCCTCATAACCAAGCGACCCCTTTTTAAGCTTCCTATGGAGTGAAGTCCGCGGAAGGCGGACCGAAAAGTGACACCAATTAGAGCCTACCATCGGGCAAGTTTCATGGTGAGGGCAGGGGGCATGGATAGACATCCCCAAACCCAAGAGTTGTTTTCGAATGGCGCGGATCCTTTCAAACCCCTCTGGAGTTCCTGGTTCAATCACCACAATAAAGTTATCGGTTTGGGCATAAGCCTTTTCGATTGCTAAAGAAACTTTTTCTGGAGGAATTTCATTGAGCGAATAGGAAAATAAAATCAGGTCAGCGCGGTCGGTGAGAGAAAGGAAGCTTTGTGTTTTCCACATAGCTTCGCGAGGGGCTAGCCGTTTTCCTAGCTTTACAAACTCCCCATCTTGCTCGATTAGAGTGATAGAGGATTCTGGAAGGGCCCAAAGAGATGTTCCAGGGCCAGCGCCACAATCAATCACCCGCTCAGGAACCTCAATTTCGCTAAAAACCTTCTTCAAAACGGCATAGGTGGCAGGAAGTCGGGTAGCAAGGTAAGCGACTCGATGGAGATGGGTATCATGAGCACGTTGAGAGTGGTACCGCGTTGTTAAATCTTCAGCAGCACGAAGAAGCTCCTTCTCCGAGTACTGAGAACACTCCTTTTCAATGGCACCTTCTAGATTCATTCGACCTTTGCCCTAAGGAGGATGGCTCCCGCTGCAAGGGAAGAAAAACTTGAAAAGACAAAGGGAATCAGAGAGTGGGCGTGGAGAAAGAGCCCCCCAATAATCGAAGCAAGCATCATCGTAATGGAGAGCATCGACTGGCTGAGTCCCAAAACTTTTCCCTGAATATCTTTAGGGGCAGCATTTGAAATTGCGCTAGTGCAAAGAGGCCAAATCAGACCGGAGATGATCGTACATCCCCCTAAAATAAATAAAAAGCCCCGTAAATAGTTGGGATAAGGAATGAAAACAACCAGCAAAGAAAACAAGGCAAAAGAGGTTAAGAGAATCCATTTAGCACTCATCGTTTTATGGAAGAGGCGGTGAAGAACTCCCGTTCCAAAGATCCAGCAAACCCCTAGGAGGGCGCAGACATCACCAATTTGAGAATTACTGAGGTGAAAGTTTTCTACAACAAAAGCAGGGACAAAGAGGAAAACAATATTCCAAGAGAAAAGATAGAAAAAGTAGATGAAGTAGAGACGACGGATCGCCCGTGTCCTTAAAGCAGCCTGAATGTTATGAATCCCCTTGATAAAATCGAAAGGTTTCTTAGAAGGATTGTCAAGAGTTTCTACAAAAGCAAACAAAATAAAGAGAACGTTAACCAGACCCAAAATGGCCCCAATAATCATCGGAAATGCTGAGTCAAAAACAGGAGAAACCGTTGGATCTGAAAGCTTTCCTCCCACAAAAGGGCCCAAGATGAATGTCAAACCAGCAACAGCCGATCCATAACTGTAATAACGGGTTTTCTTCTTCGGGCTCGGGCTGAGATCAGAAAGAGAGGAGAGACAGATCGAAAGATTTCCCGCTCCCACCCCCATGATCATCCGACCAACAAAAATTCCCACCATCGAGTGGTAGTGAATGCCTAAAGCACTTAATCCATATCCAACAAAGGTCAAAAAGGTGGTGAGAAAAAGAGCTTTTTTCCTTCCACAGTGATCAGCATACTCTCCCATAATCGGGGCAAAGATAAACTGCATAAAAGGAAAAATCCCGAGGAAGATCCCAAGCATTGCCGTCTTATAGGTGAGGGAAACATCACTCCCCAAAAGCCCTTTGGAAGGGTCTAAAAAGAGGGGAGCAAAAATGGGAAAGATGATCGTTGCACCCAAGTTGTCGACAGCAAAAGTAAAAAAAATAGAAAATAGAGAACTTTTTTGCTTAACCGCTTCCTTATCCATCAACCGACCAATTAATAGGTTCCTTTCCCCACTTTTGCAATAAATCATTAGTTTTTGAAAAGTGGCGACACCCAAAGAATTTAGGAGCGGAGTAGGGAGAGGGGTGAGCAGATGTTAAAATGGCGTGGGGATGACTCATCGTATTTAAAATATTTTCACACTTATCCTTAGCAGACCGTCCCCAAAGGATGAAAACCAAAGGATCCTTCCTTTGACAAAGAACCCGAATAACCGCATCGGTAAAGGTTTCCCATCCCTTGCCATAGTGAGATTTAGGCTCTCCACGCTGCACAGTCAGCGTTGCATTGAGCATCAAAACCCCTTGCTTGGCCCAGTTGATCAAACAGCCATGACTCGCAGGAGGAATCCCCAAATCAGCTTCCATTTCTTTATAGATATTTTTTAGCGATGGCGGCGTGGTAACCCCTTTTTGAACACTAAAGCAAAGGCCATGGGCCTGACCAGGGCCATGATAGGGATCTTGCCCCATCAAAACGACCTTCACCTTATCAAAAGGGGTTTGCCGAAAAGCGTTGAGGACATTTTCCTCAGGAGGAAAAATCGTAGCACCACGCCCTTTTTCTCCCTCTAAAAAATGCTTTAGTTCGAGGATATAAGGCTTTTGAACCTCACCTTCGAGAGCCTTGTGCCAACTTTTTTCTAACATCATGACCATGAGAAAAGGATACCATGAAAAAACTTTTTGCCACAACCCAATCAGCAATTCCCGCTAAAATTTTAAGCCCTTGATTGTGATTAATTTGCAGTTTTTATAAAATTTTGTTTTCGCAAACTATTAAAAGGTAAGGGCAGAAAGTGAGTAGAAGACTTATAGAAAAGAGCACCCTTTCGGCGAAAGGGTTGCTTGCAAATGCAAAAGACCAATTCAAGAAAATTGCAGAACCTTTAGTGGGAAATCAGGGGAAAGCAAGGGAAATTAGCATTGCAGATTGTTGTATGTCTGCGTTGGCAATGTTTAAACTAAAATTTCCTTCATTATTGCAGTTTGACTCTCAAAAAGAAGAAAAGCCAATAAAGGCAAATATTAAAAACTTGTTTAAGGTCAGTCGAGTTCCTTGTGATACGTACATGAGAGAGCGATTAGATGACATCAATCCTAGAGATTTGCGATCACCATTCAAGTCTATCTTTGCAAAATTACAAAGGGGTAAAGTTTTAGAAAAGTATAAATTTCTTAATGGTAAGCTTCTTATGCTCAATGACGGCACAGGCTACTTCTCCTCCTCAAAAATACACTGTGACAATTGCTGTACGAAAAACCATAAAAATGGATCTATAACCCACATTCCGCAGGTTAGTGTAGAAAGTTGAGCATTTTTAGAGGGCAACTTTTTTTAGAAAATGTAAAGACATAATAATCGAATTGTCGTACATTGTC
>NZ_JAAEJV010000016.1 GCF_015356785.1 Candidatus Neptunochlamydia vexilliferae
GCTGAGTCTGTTGTCTCAGCAAGGGCACCTGTCAACGTGCCTATGGTAGCAGCAACTGCGCTAGCTACAAGCTCCTTCCTTTAGGGAGGAGTAGTTGACATTGAGTGATCCTGTCACCTTCTTTAACCTCAATAAGATACCCTTGGGGATTGTAGCGATAGGTAACCATTTCTCCGTCAGGATAGGTGAGCTCTGTTAGCCTTCCCATACAATCATATCGATAACCAACCTGGCTTCCGTCAGGAAATACAACCTTTTCTAAACGATCAAGAAGACCATAGGAGTAGAGAGTTGTTCCTTGAGGGCCTTCTATTGCTGTGATATTACTATTGTAGTCGTACGAGTAGCGGAAGTACTTTCCTTCAGGGTAATGGGCATCAGTAAGTCTGTTAATGGGATCGTAAGAGTATTTGACTTCCCCATTACCAGGGATGAAAATCGTAGAAATATTGCTATTTTGGTCATAAGAGCAGTCAGCTATTAAGGATGAAGAAAAAAACAGTGCAACCAAAAAGAAATAGATTTTTTCCATTTCATAGCCTCAATAGTTATACAAACAATCCCATTGATATTTGATGGCAGGGATCTTATCATTATCTTCGATTAAGCCTGAACAGATCTGTACAACAGAAACAAAATAAGATGATGCATCTCCACCACGGAGGTCTGACATGTCTATTGGTATAGGACTTCCTCTGTTGGGCACATAGCAGTGGAGATCTCCAAAAGCCATATATGACCCTTTATTTTTACATCTCACAAGCAAGTATACTGGCTTTGAGCGTAGCTGATTATTTGGCAACTGTGTGATCACCCCATTTTTCTGGCTGAATACTTTTGCAACTTGCTCTCGCGTTACAATGTAGCACTCGACATCAATATACTTTGCATATCCAGGATTAGAGAGCAGCTTATGTGCAGTAGGGTCTAAGCGACCAGCTTCTGTTCTAGAGGTGCAGAGTATGCATATTAGTAGTGCAATTAAGGAAAATGCTCGCATAGGTTTCTCCTTATTAGAAAAGGAACTTTAGCGTAATGGATGCATCTTTTTAAATTCAAGAAAAGAGTGCCCTTCACAGGAATTCCCAGCAATTGTTGCCCTACTACAAAACCCCTTGCAAAAAAACTGTTCGATAACTGAGGCTTTACAGACGGAGAATTTCTTTTTGATTGTAAAGAGAGAGGGTAAGGACTGGGTCATCAAAAGCGGCCCCACTAGGGGTAAAGATGATCTTTATCTCCCTTCCCTCTAGGTGAAGGTAGGGAATCGTAATGGTTGAATCGAACATAAGGGGTAGGGTCAAGGGCTCATCGGTCTCCCGAACACACTCAAGCCCTCCCCCCTTTTTTTCCTTAATAGAAAATTCCACATCAGCTGCGGCAATCCGGGCAATCCGCCTCGAAAGGGTCAGCTCTCTTTTGAGCTGCCCCATACTATGGGTAAAGCGGTAGTGGTCAAGCATCGGCTTTGCTTGAAATAAGAGGACACTCCCGACCAAAGCAATCAAGGCGATGGTTAGAAGGACTTCCATTATTGTGAAGTATCGTCGCTCCAAGGATACCGATCCTTAATGTTTTCCTTATCGCAGTACTCATCATACTTTTTAGAAGTCGCGCGAAGGTCTCCTCCTACAATATCAAACTCATAGAGATTTCCCCACCCATCCTTCATCAGCTCGCTAGATTTACGGACAAGCCCAGAACTTTCAAGAAGATTTTTCACCTGATCTGCCAACTTTCCATCTTTTTCTTGATCACTTTTTTTAAGGCCGTCACCTTGCGCATCTTGAAGCTGGACAATCTCATACAGCTTATTCACCCCTTGCTTCGTCTTAAACGCTTTTCCCTTATCGAGACTTCCCCGCATGTTGTAACCAATCACACTCGTGATGATTCCAATGATAAAGATCACGATCATGATCTCTAAAAGGGTCATTGCATATCGTTTTTTCATAATCCTACCTTACGTTAATATTGAACTGACATCGGTGAGCGGAAGAAGAACCGCCAAAAGAATAATCGCAACCACAACACCTAAAAAGAGGAGCATCACCGGTTGGAGAAGAGTTGTAAAGCGGGAAAGACTCTTTTCAATATCTTCTTCATAAATATCAGACAGATGGCCCATCATCTCTGCCACCCGCCCTGATTCCTCCGCAATCGCAAGCATCCGAATCACAAGAGAGGGAAAAAGGGGAGACTTTTGGAACTCTTCAGAAAGACGCTTTCCTTCAAGAACCTTCACCTCTGCGCGTGTCACCTCCTTTTCAAAAGAGGGGTGCTTCATCACCCTTTTCGAAAGGCGCAAGCACTCAATCATCGCAACCCCTCCCTTAAAAAGAATTGCAAACACCCGACAAAAGCGAGCCATCACCGTCTCAATGTAAAGCCGCTTTACAACTGGCACATGGAGCATCATCTCTTTCACTTTCTCCTTCCCTTTTGGGTGGCGGACTAAAAATACACCACCAAGGATGATTGATGCAAGGGTGATAAAGATGGGGAGGGCATGTCGGTTTAAAAAATGGCTCAGCGAAAGAAGGGTTTGCGTCATGGGATGGAGGGAGCGATCTTCAAAAAGCTCACTCATCGAAGGGATGAGGAAGAAAAGCAAGACCCCAATCACAATGAGGCAAAAACTTCCTAAAAAAGCCGGGTAAATCATCGCCGAAGAAAGCTTCTTTTTAAGGGATTGCTCGCGTCCAATCAAAATCTCTAACTCTCGAAAACTTTGTTCCAAACTTCCCGATTCCTCCCCTGCTTGAACCATCGACAGATAGATCGGATCAAAAATCCGCGGGTAATCCTCAAGCGCTTTAGAAAAGCAGCGCCCCTCCTTGACCTGGTCACAAAGATCCAAAAAAATGGGATGGAGTTTGGTGCGGCGATACTTTTCTTCCAAGGTAAGCAAGCTATCATAAAGGGGAAGCCCCGCCCGCAAAAGAACATGTAAATCCCTTGTAAACCCAATAAGAAGGGAACCCGAAATGGTGAGTTCTTTCCCCCTTTTTGTGTAAGTCGCAAGCTTGGTGACAAGGACTTGCTCTTTCCGGAGCCTTTCTTTCGCTAAGTCAATCGAGTCGGCATTGATCATTCCCATGATCCGCCGTCCTTCAGGAGAAAGAGCTGTATATTGATACAATGTCATCCTAAATTTGCCTTGTTACCCGAAGCACTTCGGCCGTTGAGGTGATCCCTTCCCCAGCTAACTTTCCTCCTTCACTCCTTAGAGTTGCCATCCCCATTTCCATCGCCGTTTTCTGCAGCGCATTGGCATCAGCACTTGCTAAAAGTTGCCGCTTGATCTCTCCCGTCACCGGCATCAACTCATAAATCCCCACCCGTCCTCGATAGCCAGAGCCAAAACATTCCTTACACCCCTTTCCTCGACAAAGCTTTCCCCCTTTCAGCCCAAGGTCTTCAAGCTCTTGCGCTGTTGGCTCATAACTTTCCTTACAATTTTCACAAACCCGACGGACGAGCCGCTGAGCTAACACAGCCAAGACCGAAGAGGAAAGGAGATAAGGTTCAATCCCCATGTCGACAAGGCGAGTAAGGGCAGAAGGAGCATCGTTGGTATGGAGGGTGCTTAAAACCAAGTGACCTGTTAGAGAAGATTGAATGGCAATTTCTGCCGTCTCCTTATCACGGATCTCCCCAACCATAATGACATCGGGATCTTGCCTTAAAATATGGCGAAGTCCCTTGGAAAAAGTGAGGTCGATCTTTGGGTTTACACCGATTTGGGCAATCCCCGGAAGTTTGTATTCGACAGGATCCTCAATCGTCATGACATTCACCTCTTCCGAGTGAATTTCGCTCACCGCGCTATACAGGGTGGTTGTCTTACCACTTCCTGTCGGGCCGGTTACCAAGACAATCCCCTGGTTCTGACCGGTATACTTTTGAAATGCCTCAAGTGTTTCTTTCCCCATACCAATCGCATCCAGCCCAAGGACAACATTGCCCTTATCAAGAATCCGTAAAACAATTCTCTCTCCATAAACGACAGGAACGGTACTTGCCCGAAAATCGATTTGCCGCCCCCCCATCGCTAGCTTGATCCGCCCATCTTGGGGAAGGCGTTGCTCCGCAATGTCCATCTTAGCCATCACCTTGACCCGTGTTAGGAGCTGCTTCGAAAGTTCAGGAGGGGGAGCATGACGAAACTGCAATACCCCATCAATCCGGTAGCGGATGACCATCTCTTTTTCTAGCGGTTCAAAGTGGATATCGGAAGCCCCTTGCTGGATCGCCTCGGTTAAAACCATGTTGAGAAGACGGATAACAGGAGAGTTGTCTTGCTTATCTAAAAGGTCATACTCATCTTCCCTTTCTTGTAAAGCCGACGCCTCCCCTTCTTTTTTGAGCCCTTCAATAAATTGGGAGGCTTCTTTTTCTCCTTGGTGGTAGCATTTTTCAATGGCATCCTCGAGTTCTTCCTGAGGACAGTAGATCTCCTCCACCTCCAAGCCTGTGATGCACCGAATTTCCTCAAC
This sequence comes from Candidatus Neptunochlamydia vexilliferae, assembly GCF_015356785.1. Lineage (NCBI taxonomy): Bacteria > Pseudomonadati > Chlamydiota > Chlamydiia > Parachlamydiales > Simkaniaceae > Candidatus Neptunichlamydia > Candidatus Neptunichlamydia vexilliferae. The sequence goes on from NZ_JAAEJV010000016.1 coordinate 4,500, forward strand.
CGCCTCCAAATCATAGGGGTGACAAATGGCAACAAGGAGCTTTCCCTCCCTCTCATCAATAGGAAGGGCGAGCTTTTCCTTTACAAAAGCATATGGGAGACGGTGCACCCTTTTTTCAACAAAGGGACACTTGGAAAGGTCGTAAATCGACTCGAGTCCAAAACGATCTGCAAGCAAATAATCATCCATCGACAGTTCCAAAAAGGAGTTTCAAACTATTATTAAAAAGGCGGCGACTTTTCCATTTTTTTGCCTCTTCCACCCGCTCCAAAAACTCAGGAACATCGCCTGGTCGTTTCATCAGCTGTTCGTGTCTAAGTTTTTCAAGTTCCCCTCTTGCGTCAAAGATAATGTGGGGAGTGATAAAGATAAACATTTCTGTTTTTTCATCGGTCATCTTCGAGTCACCAAAAAACTTTCCAATTCCAGGAAGTTCTCCCAAAAAGGGAAGTTTGCTGCTACTATCTTCAGCTGTTTTTTCTCTAAGTCCCCCTAAAATAATCGTCTCTCCATCTAAAACACGAACCTGGTTTTCGACATGTCTTTTACTGACCCGCGGCTGATCAACCTGAACATTTTTTTTGATCGTGTCGAAGGTAATGTTTGTTTCAAGAGTGACAAAGTGTTTGTCATCATCAGGATCTTCGGGATCATGAATGGTGGGGGTGATCACCACTGTAGTTCCGTAGGTTGCCCGTGAAAACGATTTGGTAAAGGCAGTTCCCTGGTTACTATCAATTGGGGCCGCTCCATTATTGATCGAAATTTCCTCTACAATCGCAATGGTTGCTGGTGTTTGGTTTAGCGTTGTTACCGATGGAGAAGCGTTGATCCGAACATCTTCTTGCGCCATTAAAAAGTTGTAGGCGATGTCAAATGCCGGCCAAAAACTATTTGGTTTTTTTCTGAAAATAAAGAAGTCAACGATCCCTCGATTTTCCACTCCAGCGCCCGTTTCATAACAAAGCCCGGTCTCATGGCTTTGGGCTGCGACTGACCCTAACCTAAGGAGGTTGAGACCAAAATTATTGTGGTTAGTGATCTTTTTCTCAAAGAGGAGGACCTCGATCTGCACCATTTTTTTAGGAACATCGATTTTTCGAATCAGCTCTTTGATCTTATCGAGCGTGTTGCGGCGAACCACCATCATGATCGCCCCCGTTTTGGGATAAGGGATGAAGTTGGTGGTATAAGATTTTACTTTTTGCGAATCAATCGTTGCCGCCACCCCTGTTAAAGGGGTCACGACACTCGAATAGGGAGGGGGACCATAAGAAGGAGGTGGGGTTTCTGGAGGAGGTTCAAAAGAGCGGGGAGGAGGTATTGGAGCATCAGTTGGCTTTGGCTCCTGCCCCTCAATCCCCGAATAAATGAGTGAAGCATAGACCTTTTCAAGAACTTCAGCGACATCAACCGGATCGCTATGACGGCAGGTATACCAATAAACGGTCATCTCGGTTGGATCTTCGATCTGTGCTTCGGTCTCCTTCACCAGTTTTTCCGCCTGCTCTACCATCTGCTTTGGCCCAATCAAGACAAGGGAACCCTCACTTTTCAAGGGAAGGATCACCAAATCATCTCCCTCTCCCTTTGTTAAACCAATGCGGGGCCGTCTTTTCAAATCGCCAAAGTACGCCTTCAAAATTTTTTCCATCTCAGCCGGCTTTAACCGGTTCATCGGAAGGACACGGGTGATCTTTTCATTTTCCTTTTCCCAAACCGCGTCATAAAGCGTTAAGAGCTTTTCGACCTCCTCCTTCGAAGAGATGATCGCAATTTTGTACCCCACCTGATAGACAAAGGTCATTTTTTGGTCGCGGAATCGCTCAAAGAATTGGGAAACCCCTTTAATTCTTTCGGGAGGTGGAGAAAAGATGTAGGCAATCCGCGCTTTTGGGGGAACCCGCATCAAACCAAACCGATCGCTTAAGATCTGGTCGACCGCGATTAGGTCTTGTTTTAAGATGTAAAGCTGGCGGGTGTAGGTGTTGAGCTGCTTGACACCCACCCCATTATGGGAGAGGACAATTTCCAAAAGATCGCTCCACGATTCGCGGGGAATCGGGATCCCCGAATGCATATGAAGCTTCATCGAAAGGATTTCTGGGGGGACAATATAGAGGTAATCGCTCGAGCCATACTCCATGATGAGCTGCGATAGAGTCGTCTCCTCCTGGTCCCAAAGCCCATACCCCTCATCATCTTTTTTAGACTCATCTAATGCTAAGTCGTGCCACTCCTTTTCGAGATCTTGAATTTCTAACCGGATCCCATTGACCTCTTTTAAAAGGGCCTGATACTCCTCTTCACTTGCCTCCTCTTCATAGTACTCATTGACAAGCTCATACTTTTCTTCCATCGCCTGACGGAGCGTTTTGAGCTCTCTATTGATCTTATTTAAATAGCTTCCAAGCTCCTTTTCCTCCTTTTGCATCAGGAGAGCATCCCGTTTTTCTTCAATGGTTTGACAATGTAAAGCCGCTTTACATGTCAAGAGAAGTACAAGTAACCCCTTAATCTTCATCTATCAGCTCTCGTTTCCGGTTTGCGGTTCGAAGTTTTTTATTTTTTTGTGTCATCGGAAGTTTAATCGATTGGGAGGTGGTTCTCATTGGATTGAAAAGGGCGCCACAAAAAATCTGTTTATCATCAACTTTTTCCAATCCATCAAAAACAAATAGCTCTCCTTCCATTTCGAAATTCAAGATGGCTTCCACTTCAGAAGCTGTCTTGACAATGTGCCATCCATTCGGTTTATGGATGACCCAATCCCCTGTTTTAAGAATCACTGCTCGATTATCGATCCGACAAGAGATGCGAGAGGTTGTCCTTTGCCGAATCCGGGTGAAAAGTTCTTCAACACGAAGAGACATTCTCGAAGGACGCTCTCGCTTAAACGTTAAGAGGACCGATTCTAAACCACTCTTATCCCAAAGAGCCACCTCCATCTTGTAAGGAGAAATTTCCTCTACCCGTGCCATTACAAAGCCTCGGGTCTCTTCACTTTCTTCCCACATCCCGCTACGCCACACAAAGGTCTTCCCCTCACTCGCAAATAAAATCTTCTTCCCCTCAACCTCTAGTCGCTCACACTCTTTATAGGGTTCATAGTCTTCCCCTCCATACTGACTGTACAGGCGATCAGGTCCCCACCACTTGGCCTCTTTCAACTGTTCGACCGCCTCGATAATCTCTTCAGTCCCAACCTCTTTAAACGTCTCTTGAACGTCTACCTTGAAAGAGCGCGTTTCATCTAAAAGCTTCTCCCCCTCCTTAGAAACAAGCTCCACCCCCATCTCGAGCCATGTCTCTCCCTCTTCATCCACCTTTGGCTGAACCCAAAGAGGGGTCACTTCCTTGGAAAAACCTAACTCTTTGCCGCTATAGGAAAGGTAGAGATTCTGCCCAGAAGCCACCTCAACTTCTTCCCCTTGTAAACCCAGTAAAAACCGGGTCTCAGAAGAAGGAATATCGGGGCGACTGGTCTGCGCTACGATCGCAATCTCTCCACTTAAGTCGGGGAAAGGAAAGCTCTGAATCTCATTACGTAATGCTAGAGGCCCCTTGCCAATCACCTCGTAATCAAAGGAGTGGACCCTCTTTTCTTCTTTTTTGGGAACCATCTTTAATGGTTCATCTTCAGCCGGAAGGGCAAAGTAAAGAGCAAAAATAGCCCCTACAGCAATCAGGGCCGCTAAAAGCACCTTATTCAACATGTTGATGCTTTTGTGGATAGAGATAAGAGATCGTTGTTTCAGTATCAATTCGCGTTCTCTCCAAAAAAGTTTAGGCCTAGTATCGCATTTACCTTATTTGTTTTAGCCAAAAAATTCAAAGAAAACTGATAATATCTTGATTGCAAAAAAATTGGTTTACATTAGAATTAGCAATAGAGGCGTAATACCCCTGAGAGCTACTACTGTCAATTGCTTGAATTTTTCTTTTCCTCCAGGTTCAGAGGGGCAAAATGACCCCTACTTTAAACAAGTATGTGGTCATTTTTCCCCCATAAACCTGATGAAAAATCGAAAATCCCCTCATTTGACATTAGCAGCTCTCCGGGGTAGTATCCCTAAGGGGGTTGCGCCTATGATTTTGCATAAAGAGTGAAACAATGGATAAAAAACTAAACGAAGGCGTTAGCGTTCAAGAGCTTGAAAATTTTGGGAAGAAGCACCGATTGGAAATCTTCTTCGCTGTTTATTTTCTTCTTGCGACGCTCCTAACATTCTACTTCTTTGGTCCTGGCTGGAGCATCTTCCTAGCAGGGGGCGGGGGAATTCTTGGAATCTGGTTTCCAAAAAAAGTGGCCAAGTCGGCAAAAGCTGCCTTTCACTTTGTCCTTAAGCAAGAAAAGACAACAAAGCTTGTTTTAGGGATTGTGGGAGCTGTGGTTGCATTTTTCCTCCCACCACTTGTTTTCTTCTTCCTCGGTCTCGTAGGAGGAACAGGGATGCACAGAGCGGCTGATGCAGCAGGTCAAGAGGGAGAAGGAGGACAATAAGCCTTATTGGCTTAAGGACCCACAAAGAAATAAATTTGCCTAGGGCGTGTAATCAATTAAAGCGAATTGAAAGAGTTTTTCCTATGAGAAAAGTTCAAGGCATCCGATGCAGGAAGCCCAAATCGGGCTTTCGAAGGAGGGTAACGATGAAATTTTCCATAGGAAAAACTAAGGCAGGAGCTGTAATTAATTACATGCCCTAATTTGACTGGCTACGACTTTGCTAAATTGAGCTTCTTTGTCGCACTTCCCTATTGGGAATGCTACTCCTCATTCAGCTCAATTTTTCTGTGTCTCGCTGAGTCAAATTATGGACCTTACTTCTTCATGGGCCCTAAGTCCTCTTCCCGAGACTTGATGTAGTCAAGAAGTGTCGTTTCTTGCACGCTAAAGTGGCTAAGGAGCTGCTTAAATCCCTCGTGCCCAGAAGAAACCTTCATTTCTTCCCAAGCAGCAAGCTCTCCCTTTCGGTCACCTAGCTCCTGACATAAAGTCGCTATTCTCAATAAATTAAAAGCAAATAAAGCAGAGCTTTCTTTTTCCAATGCGAGCTTCTCTTTAAGGGCGCGAGCCTCCACCAAAGCTTCTCCGTACTTTTCTTCTCCGACCAAAAGGGAGGTGCGAGCATAGTCGCTATAGTAGGGCTGATGGGTCCGCTCCAAAGTTCTTTCCACGTAGGGGGCAGCACTTTTCGCAGACTTGACAGAGAGGAGTTTCTGAGCAATGGGGGCATCATAACGGGCCTTGAGTTCTGGCCGCTTCTTAAACATCCCTTCCAAGGCAACAAGTCCTTCGGTCTTTTTATTGAGAACCTGGTCCCACTTTACAAAATCACGGGTGGCAGAAACAAAATCGTGCTCGGCGCGGCCACTCCGGCTCCCGAGCTTCGCAACAAAGATCCCAGCAAGCACTGCAATAGGGATCACATAGGCTAGTATCTTCTTCCAATCAAACAACATAGGTTTCGGCAAATCAATTTCGACATCCATAGGTAAATCCGTTTACTTTCAAAAGATTCTACTCTACCAGATTTCGAGCTTTTTCGACAAAACCTCAAAAAAAATTCCTTGAAAATAAGGGCTACTGACTAAGACGCGGTTTCATTGCTTTCCCGCCATGCATGTGCTATCGGGTCGACAATTTTACATCGAAAATATTTCGGAACAGATCCTGCTCACTTTCGTTACGGCCTGCTTGTTTCTTATTCTATGCTTCACATCTCTTGTTCCATCTTTCGATGTTCGTCAGATGCACAAGACCCGGTATACCCTTCTCATTTTACAATTATTGACGCGCCTCGCGGCGCACACAATTGTTTTCACATTCCTTTTACCTTCTTTATGTTCCATCGATAAAAGCCTCGAGAGGTAGCAACATATGATGACTTTTCATCTCTTTTGGCTCCCCTTTTCAAATTCCTCACCTACCTTAAATGCCGCACCTCCCATTAACACCCATCCAAACTTCGCTTCTGTACACTATTTTACCGGAGAGCTTACTGCAATTGAGAATAAGCAAAAGCAAACAAGCGTTTGCGAGCTGCAACAGCTTGAAAATGCAATCAAAGCCGCAAACCTACCAGATAGCCAAAAGCAAAGCCTCCTAGCTCGAGTAGAGAAGATTTTCTCGGAGATGAGCGGTAGCTCAATCTCAAATAAGTAGCTATATATTAAAGATTTAACAACATGATTTTTGATGTCAGACGTACTGCTAAAAATTCATTGCATTTCTTAGAACTTTTGACTATAATAAGGGTAGAAAATAGTAAGGAGCAACCTGGATATGTCTTCAATAAACTGGCCAGAAGTTCTAGCAATCTTTTTTGGATTTGGAGGAGGCTTTATCTACATGATAAGTCGATTAGATGGCCTGAGAAAAGAGCTTAAAAATGAAATTAAAGCGTCTGAGCAAACTCTCAGAGTAGAGATCAGAGATCTCGACAAGAAAATCGATGCGGTTGAAAAAGACGTGCACCAAGTATACTCTAAGGTCAGCAATATTGAAGGTCAAATCCTACAGATGACCCGTCCTAATATTATCCCTATCACCAGGCATCAAGAGCATCATGAAAAGCCGCTTGATGGTGGTGACCAGAATGTTCAAGAGTGCTAGCAACACAAATCTATTAAACTGCTCAATTCCAATAATTTAAAAACATAAGTAAAACTATCGGACGTAGTCCATGATAGGCCTTTGTAAAGTAAAATTTTCTAGTTGAATGCTTTGTTCCTGATAGGGTAAAATGAAGGAAAATAACTCTACCTTATAATCTTGGTCAAATGAAAAAATTACCGATTGGTGTCCAAAGTATCCGTGAAATCCTTGAAGAAGATCAAGTTTACGTTGATAAAACAATGTTTGCTAAGGAGTTAATAACAACAGGAAAGCATTATTTTATATCTCGTCCTAGAAGGTTCGGAAAATCTTTATTTCTTAATACTTTAGAAGAAATTCTTAGTGGCAATAAAGAGTCTTTTAAGGGCTGTAAGATCTATGGGAGCGGCTATGATTGGCGAAAATATCCAGTTCTATATTTAGATTTTTCAAAAATAGCGAATAGAACTCCCGACAAGCTTCAAATAGCTTTGCAGGTAAGGCTGGAGATTATCGCTAAAGAGCATGATATTTCTATTATTACAACCGATATCCAAGTTGCATTGGATACATTAGTTGTTGGGCTATCAAATAAGTATAAGAGAAAAGTAGCAGTGCTAATCGATGAGTATGATAAGCCTATCATAGACCATTTAGAAGATCTTGATGTTGCTAGAAATAATAGAGATATCCTTAAAGACTTTTTTGGAACAATCAAAAGTTTAGACAAACACTTAAAGTTCACATTTATAACCGGTATTAGTAAATTTTCTCGGGTTTCTCTTTTTTCTGCTCTTAATAATTTAAACGACATTACGATGGATCCCAAGTATGCAGGAATGATGGGGTATACCGAAGAAGAATTAAGAATCACTTTTCAAGATTATATTCAAAACATTGCTGATGAGAGGAGTCAACAGGGGAGTTTAGTAACAGAAGAAAACGTCAGAGACGAAGTGCGAAACTGGTATAACGGCTATCGATTTTCAAAAAGTGATACCTGTGTTTATAACCCCTTTTCTACGCTTAATTTTATGAGTAAAAAAGAGTCCGCGGGGTATTGGTATACTACAGGAACCCCGTCCTTTCTGATTAATCAGCTCAAAAAACATCCTGGGTCTATGATCTCTCTCGACAGAACAACAGCAAGGGGTGATGAGTTGATGGATATCAGCTCTTTAGAAGAAATCGATTTAAAAGCTTTGATGTATCAAGCCGGATATTTTACTATCAAAAACTACAACTCCACCTCAAAGCGTTACCATTTAAGCCTTCCTAATGAAGAAGTACGAACGGCTTTCATGAACTCTCTTGTCAAGCACTTTACAAACAATGTAGATGTGCAGTCCTCAGAAAAATTCGTAAAAGCGTTGGAAAAGCATCACGTGGGTATTCTCTTCGATCACATGAAGATCGGGCTTTCTAGCTTCGCATATCAAGTCTTTGCAGGGGCCAAAGAGCGCACCTACCAAGCAATGCTCTTATCAATGCTACATGGTATGGGGTTTGATCCGTTATCAGAGCGAGCGACAAATACAGGGCGAATAGATGTTGTGCTAGAGATGCCAAAAACAACTTATATTCTTGAACTTAAACTTGACGGCTCTGCTGATAAAGCTCTAAAGCAAATCCATGAAAAACAGTACTTTTTGCCCTATACCCGTAAAGGAAAAGAAATAGCAATTATAGGAGCCAACTTTTCTTCAGAGGCGCGCAATGTATCTGAGTGGAAAGGAGAGCTTCTATCTGAGTCCGGAGAAAAAATTCGAGATCTTTTTCCTGAAGAAGGCCACCGATAGGTTGCGTTTGCCGGGGGTTTGGGGGCAGCGCCCCCAACTATACAATAATTCCTCCCCTATAAACATCAGCTGGGCATCTATATTTTAGAGACATATGAGGTCTCTCTTCATTGTAATATTTAAAGTATTGCTTAAGACCTTTTTGGAGCTCATTCCCATTCTGATAGCTCCTTATATAGATATTTTCATACTTTACAGTTCTCCATAGACGTTCAATAAAAATATTATCTAGGGCTCTTCCTCTCCCATCCATACTCGGTTTTATACCCCGACCTGTAAGAATCGAAATAAAGTCTGGGGAAGTGTACTGCGAACCTTGATCTGTATTAAAGATTCCAGGCTGGTTAGTTTCCAGGGCTTTAAGTAACACTTCTCGGCAAAATAGACCATCAAGCGAATTTGAGATTTGCCATGCTAAGACATATCTACTATACCAATCAATAACGGCTGTTAAATATAAAAACCCATTTACCATTCTTATATAGGTTATATCTGTGCTCCAAACCTGATCAATATCATTAATTTTGACACCCCTCAAAAGATAGGGCTAAACTGCATGTTCCGGGTGGGGCTTGCTTAATTTCGGCTTTGGGTAAATCGCCTCAAGCCCCATACGATTCATCAATGTTCTAGCGCGATCCTCTTCCTACTTCATAGCCAGATTTGTTCAAAAAAAATTTTATCCTTCTTGAACCATACTCAGAGTGATCAGTATAAATTTCATTAACTCTAAGTTAAACTCACTGTCTATGCATGGTTGATAGTAAAGTGTTGACCTTGGTAAGTTTAGCAACTTACACTGCTGCATAATTGCAAGCTCTTTACTCCCAAGGTCAACAAGCTCTTTCTTATGGCTTAGGGTAAGCTTTGAAGCTTTTTTTTAACCAGTCGCGTTCAACCGTTATTTTGCCAATCTGCTTATACAGTTCATCGCGTTCTTTATCCCATTTTGTATTTGCTTTATTCTTAGTAAATAAGGAGTCTAAACCTCCGAGAAGTTCTTTTTTCCACTTCGAAATTTGCACCTGGTGAACACCATATTCACTTGCTAATTCATTAAGCGTTTTATTTTCTTTTGCTGCTTCTAACGCTACCTTAGCTTTAAAAGAAGCTGTATGCCGCTTTCTAGTTGTTGCCATATTTTAATCCTCTTGTTTTGGGCTTTGTTTAGAGGATAATTCTTTAACTTATTTTCTGCCTTTTTTTGTCCAGTTTTCCTGGACCATTATAAACAAATGGGATTTTTTGTCAAAAAAAGTTTTAAGCATGTGTAGGAAATCAAGTAAGCAAGCCAGGGAAATCTGATTTTGCTTCGCTTGCCCCTCGCATTCCAAAAAATGTCCTGTACTGAGAGAGTTCTCTTTAAAACGTGTTTGTATTTGTTTTAAATCTTCAGTATTTCTGTAAATTTTAAGAAGAAATTATGTCTGCATAAAACAATATAAACACAGCAATGTACCTGAATAATCAGGCTAAGGTGGGCTTCATGGTCATAAATCCTAAGTTGACACCCTACAGAAAATAGCCTCAAAAAAGCTCTTCGAAGATCATATCCTGATCGATAAGATCTTCGGACCAGATTGAGTCTTTCATTCCCGCAAAGGTGATCATTGCCAGCTGAACTTGTTTGTTTGTCTTGAAGTATTTCTCAAAGACGGTGAGCTTTTTGGCAAGTTCTTTGGCGCAAGCCTTATCAACAGTAAAGACCTTTTCAGAAAATTTGATCTCACAAAGGGTGATGATCCCATCGTCGCGGTCAAAGAGAAGATCGACTTGTGCCCCTTGATCACGACTTCCCTCCTTGGGAAGGTAACGCCAGCTTCCTGTTTCGCAAGCAATGGCATCGAGCTCGAGAGCTTCCTTAATTTGATCGACATGTTTTAAGCAAAGAGTTTCAAAGGCATACCCCATCCAGGCAACCGCTTTAGGGGTTTTTGCTTTGGCCTGCCAATAGGATTTTCCTCCTTCAACACCTCGCTTCTTTAGGGGAGAGATCCAGTGTAGGTAAAAGAACACATATTCATCAATGATCCGATAAAACTGCTCTTTTCGCTTGTTACCATAAGGGATATAGGATTGGATGAAACCTGCAGCTTCGAGTTCGAAAAGTCTCTTCTTAAATGTTCCTCCTGTTGTGGCCCCGACTTCCTTAATTAAAGCATCTCTTGAAATCCCCTTCCGACTTTTTGAAACTGCTTTAACAATTTTATGATGAACCTCTGCCCCATCAAAAAGAGATTTAAAAAGACGGTCAAACTCTGAGTAAAGAAGACCCTCTTTTTGGAAGCAGACTCGGTTAATCGCTTGAGCTACTGACATTCCCTTGGAAACTTGCTTTAAGTAGTAAGGAATCCCCCCAAATACCATATAAAGGTTGCAGAGCTGTTTATCGGTACATCGCACCCCTTTTGCATTTAAGTAGTCTAGCGTCTCTCCTAAGGTATAGGGGCGAAGTAAAATGACACGCGTCAATCGGTTATAGAGTCCCCCCTTAGCATTGATGAGATGATCAAGCATCCAGGACGCTGCCGACCCACAAACGATTAAAATGAGATTTCTCCTCGAGCTCCAATAGCGATTCCAGTAGTAGTCGAGAGCCTGAACGAAACCTGAGCGCGCCCTTGCAAGCCATGGAAGTTCATCGAAAAATAAAATGCATTTTTTTCCTTTAGGAAGCTTGTCGAGTTGTTTTGTGAGAAGAGCAAAGGCTTTTTTCCAACTTTTAGGTCTTTTTACGGACATCCCCTCAAAAAAGGTTTCCGAAAAAACGGTTGCAAAGTTCTCTAGTTGTTCGGCCAGAGTTCCCTCTTTCTGCCCTGTTAACTCGAAATAAGTTCCCTTATTCTTAAAGAACTCTCTAATTAAGTAAGTTTTCCCAACACGCCGCCTTCCGTAGACAGCTAAAAACTCTGATTCTCCGGAGTTGTAAATCGTCTTAAGCGCTTTTAATTCTTTCTTTCTTCCGATAATTTTCTGTTCTGCCATATAGGAACCTTCAACATTTGGCTGATTATACATCTACTATATCCAGCCAAATCTATTTTTGCAACCAACATTTGGCTGGATTAATGATTATTATATTCAGCCAAATGTTTGTTCTTGGTATGGAAGAATAGCGATTAGAGAACTGAGGTTTTTAGGCTCATTTATACAGGGTATTGCTGGAGCCAAACCATTCTAGAAATACAGCATTAACTAAATCTTTTCCAAGCGATATGTCATTGTATTCTCGATCAATATACTCTGGATGGCCCTGCGTTGAAAAAACCTTTCTAGATTTGTGCTGAATAAACAATGCATAGATTTCTCCTGTTTTTTCATCCTTACAGGTTTGAAGCACTCGTAGATTTGAAAGATTACTAGAGACATAATAACCATGGTAAAAACGTAAGTATCTACCTTTTAGTGAAGGGAAATTATCTGCCAAATAAGGAAAGCTAAAGTTTATAGCGATCGATTTTTTTCTCAATAGCTCTTCTTTCCATTCTCTTTTAAGGTCGGAAAATCTATGAACAACTCGGTTCTCTTGATTAAAGGCACTAGCAATAATCTGATGACCTAAGCAGACTCCAAAAATAGGCTTGTTTGTCTCACGAATAAATTTCTTTTGACCCTCAAATCTTTTATCCCAAGCATCATGCTTTGAGCTACCAGACAAAACAATATAATCATATTTTTTTATCTTCTCAATCGTGTCTTTATATAATTCACTTTTAAATGCCTCACAGCTAATAATATCTTTAATTTCAAAAAGACTTTTCAGCTCTATTAGACTGGATGCTCCATTATTGATAATTACACCTTTTTTATTAAAGGCCAAAGGTACATTATTTGTTGATTGCTTTCCAACTGCGCTTATGCTCATGCTTTTGCCCTTTTTACTTTCTATACTTTGCTGAAATCCACAAGTAAAAATTGTGGAATACTTATTATATAAGTCAATTTTTTTTTAAAGCAAGAAAATTTACTGATCTGTGGAGCGGAGAGTGAGAGAATTCAGGATAACCGAAATGGAGCTGAGCCCCATGGCAGCTCCAGCGATCATGGGGTTAAGGAGCCCAAAGGCAGCGAGGGGAATTCCCAGGCAGTTGTAGAAAAAGGCAAAGAAGAGGTTTTGCCGGATCTTCACAAAGGTTTTTCGAGAAAGCTGCACCGCTGTCAGAAGGTTGGAAAGGTTACTTCGCATGAGTCCAATGGTAGCACTTTCCATCGCTACGTCGGTTCCGGAAGCAACAGCAAAACCCACATCAGCCGTTGCAAGTGCTGGAGCATCATTCACCCCATCGCCAACCATTCCAACAGTAGCTTTTTTATACCCAAAAAACTTCCGGAATTGGTTTTTGTCTGCGCCAACATCCCTACCTTTAACTCCCTCTGCATCGCCCCTATCTCCTGGATAGGGAACTGCTTCGAGGGAGCTAAATTTAGAGCGCTGGCTTTGACAAATTCCCAATTCTTGAAGTTGTTTGGGTATCCCTTGGAACTCTTTCACATGGGCCGCTTTTTCATCGGGAAGAACCTCAGCAAAGTAGCCATCCATTTCGAGGGCTTCTGCGACCGAGGCAACAACCGGTTTTCGATCTCCACTTAAGAGGTACACCTTCTTTCCTAGGGCATGTAAAGCCGAGATGGCCTCTTTCGTATCTTTTTTAATTTGATCGGATAGGACGACATAACCAAGATAGGTTTTATCTTCAGCAAGGGCTACAATCACCCCCATTTCTTCTTCGGGGTTTTCGACCGAGATTCCTTGGGATTCGAGAAAAGAGAGAGAGCCGAGGAAAAGTGTTTTCCCTTGGTAGATGGCGGAAAGTCCTTTTCCGCTGTGAGACTCAAAATTTTCAACCGCCTCTCCTTGCACTTCTTTAGCAATGGCAAGGGAAATGGGGTGGTCGGAGTGTTGGGCTAAAGAGGCCGCTTTACGTAAAAACTCTTCATCGGAAAGAGAAGAATGAACAGCTCCGATGCTCAGTTTCCCTTCGGTCACCGTCCCTGTTTTATCGACGATAAAGGTATCGACCTTATGGGCCTGTTCAAGCCCTGCAACATTTTTAATAAGGACTCCTTCTTTGGCTCCTTGTCCACAAGCCACCATGATCACGGTTGGAACAGCAAGACCAAGGGCGCAAGGACAAGCGATGACAAGAACTGCAACCCCACTTAAAAGTCCTTCGAGCCAATCATTCACTGCAAAGCCCCAAATAAAGAAGGTTAGAAATGCAATAGCTAAGACGGTGGGAACAAAAATCGAAGAGATTTTGTCAGCAAGTTTTTGAATGGGCGCTTTCGACTGCTGCGCATCTTGCACAAGGCGGATGATGTGTCCTAAACTTGTCTCACTTCCCAAGCGCGTTGCTTTAATTTCTAAAATCCCTTCTCCATTAACCGTTCCAGCAAATGCTTGCTCCCCTTTTTCTTTCCGAACGGGAATACTTTCTCCCGTTAGCATCGACTCATCGAGATGAGAGGAACCTTCCACGACTTCTCCATCGACAGGAACTCTTTCTCCAGGACGGACGAGAACAACATCTCCGACTTTAACCTGCTCGATCGGAACCTCATTCCCATCTTTCATCCGCGCTTTTTTCGCTTCCATTTGCAGAAGAGCTTTCATCCCTCCGCGCGCTTTATCTTTAGAACGCTGCTCAAAGTAGCGCCCAAGAAGGATCAGAGCGATTAAAACGGCGCTCGTTTCAAAGTAAAGGTGATCTGTAAAGCGAAAGGCTACAGCAAAGAGGCTATAAAAGTAGGCGGCACTCGTTCCAAGAGCAACGAGGGTGTCCATTCCGGCTGTTTTTGCTTTTGCTGACTGATAAGCGCCTATATAAAAGGCGTAACCTGCCCCAAACTGAACGATAGTAGCTAGCACGAGTTGGATATAAGGATGGGGATGCCATAGACCTAACATCGGCAAGATGAGGGGAATCGATAGGAGAATTGCAATTATTGTCCTTAGTCTCATATCTAGTTTAGATATTGAGAAGCTGATTATTCCTCAACAAAAAAAGGATCCGTCGATGCCCCGAAGAAAACGGCATTTCTTTCACTTCTTGAAAGGGAACCCAACTGTGCCCTTCGATTTCTTTGCGCGCGGCAAGGTAGAGGTGGGGATAGAGAAACGCTTTATATTTTGTAAAGCCATGGGTCACTTCGGGGAGAGCTCTTTGGGGTTTGAGAGAAAGACCCAAAGCCTCTTCGATGTTTACGTCCCGGTCAAAATAGGGGAATTCATGGAGATCGGCCATCACCTTTCCCGCTTCTCCTTTTCTAAGGAGGAGCTCTTGACCTGTATGGATGACTGCAACGGTGCGATGGAGATGGATGGTCTTTTCTCTTTTCGATTTGATTGGAAGTAAAGCGGCTTTACATCTCCCTAAGCAACTCATTTTTAGTGGGCATATTTCGCACTGCGCCTTTTTTTGGCAGACAAGGGCGCCCAGTTCAATCAACCCTTCCATAATAATCCAAGGCTCATCATCGGGAAGGAGGGCGGCGGTTAATGTGCGGATTTCCTTTTGGACAAAGGACTTATCGATCGGCTCTTCAATGGCAAAGTAGCGGGCAAGAACGCGGAAGACATTGCCATCCACGGCAGCTGCTTTTTGTTTAAAGGCAAAGCTGAGAATGGCTCCAATGGTGTAGGGGCCGAGTCCCTTCACGTTTTTAAGATCTTCGTAGGTATCAGGGAGCTCTCCTCCATGATGTTCAGTGAGATAGCGAGCTCCTTCATGAAGATTACGCGCACGGGAATAGTAACCAAGCCCCTCCCAAGCCTTAATCACCTTTTCAAGGGGGGCGGCAGCAAGAGCGCTAATGGTAGGAAAAAGTGTCATCCACCGTTTGAAGTAGGGAACGACCACACTCACTTGGGTTTGCTGCAACATCACCTCTGAAACCCATACCTCATAGGGGGAAGGATTTTCCCGCCAGGGGAGGGGGCGGCGATTCAAGAAAAACCACTGACGGAGCCTTTCTCTATCAAAGGATTGCGCATGGGAAAGTTTTTCCAAATCCATCTCAAATAACCGTTTATTCCCAGTAGCTTACCTGACTTGGCACACTTCTTGCAAGGAATATGGGTAAAAGGAGGTGCATTATGTCTGAGTGGACCAGATGGAGGCAACCCTTTGTGGATTGTCGAAGCAGGGTATGGAAAAATCTAAGGCAAGGGAGATCTTATGACAATACCATCTAATATGCATAAAGAATTACAAGAGATTTTATCTAAAGAGATTGCCCTCCGCCAAGAAATCTTGGGGAATATGAGCCAGCAGGAGTATCTCCTCCTGATTGGGGATACCGAACTGAAGGGCGAGCTTTACATCGAGTGCAATACCTTTGTCCGGCGCCTTAAAGACCTTACCAAAGCGCGTGGAATGGTCACCCGAAAGCTATTTGACCACCTTCCTCCAGATACCCAGGGAACAACCCTAAGCGACATCTTAGATCCCCTTGTTGAGATTGAGGGAGAGGCCCTTTTTCTCTATGAGCAGATTAAAGAACTGACCGATAAGATCCACGGGCAACACCTCCGGAATAAGACCCTTCAGGAGATGATCTCTTGCAAAGGGCCTCTTAGTGTCGATAATGAGGCGCTCCACTCCGAAACCAAGCCAGGGAAGGGGCCGACTCTCATCACCATCGATTATCCCCCTGAAAAAACGGAAAAGTGATATCCTATTGTCCATGGATTGGACACATGCGATAGCACTCATTCATGGGAATGACAAGCACCATCTCGATCACCTAGCTCCATTAGCAAGTCAGTTGGGAATTCCTCTTATCGTTACTGACGTGGAAATCGAAACCCTTGCAAAGCGATACTACCCCAACCTCACTATTTTTTATTTTGATCCTGTCTCAGTGGGGACCCGCGTTGTTTCAAAATTTGATACAGTAATCTCCTCTCTTCCTAAAGACCTTCTCGACCAAATCTTTTTTATTCCTGAAAATCTCCAAAACAAAAAACTGAATTATATCTGGTGTCCTCATGGAAACTCTGATAAGGGACATGCCTCTTACTTTATGGAAGGACTTTCCAAAGAAAAACAGGCCCTTGTTTATGGAAAACGAATGGTCGATTTTCTTAAAGAGAAAGGGGTCTATGAGCAGCTCGAAGAGGTCAAGTTTTTGGGGAACTACCGTCACCAATATTTTCTTAGTCACACACCTTTTTATCAGGAGGTCGTTGAAAAGGAAATTGTTTCTAAACTCCCCCGTGAAAATAAAACGGTCCTTTATGCTCCCACCTGGAAAGATGCTGAAAACTCTTCTTCTTTGGAGGCCGCTTTAAAGCCCCTTCTTGAAGGGCTTCCCAAAA
Source organism: Candidatus Neptunochlamydia vexilliferae (assembly GCF_015356785.1). NCBI lineage: Bacteria > Pseudomonadati > Chlamydiota > Chlamydiia > Parachlamydiales > Simkaniaceae > Candidatus Neptunichlamydia > Candidatus Neptunichlamydia vexilliferae. The sequence goes on from NZ_JAAEJV010000016.1 coordinate 21,217, forward strand.
ACTGGAATTTGATTGTAAAGCCACACCCTAATCTTGAAGTTGACATTGAGGTTCAGAAAGAAAATGCGTTGATTCTCAAAGACTTTCCCCCCATTTATGCTCTCCTTAGTGCTGTCGATGCTTACCTGGGTGACATGTCGTCGATCGGATATGATTTTCTCACCTTTAGAAAGCCAATGTTTTTTTTAAATCCCAATAAGCGGTGTCCCAAAAAGGACAAAGGGCTTTACCTTACCCGGTGTGGCACTCTCATTGCTCAGAGCGATTTCGATAAGATTTTTTCGATCATTGAAAAGAGTGATTCAGCCCCATTTGCAAAGGTTCAAGAAGCTGTGTATAATAGGACCTATGAAAGAAATATTACCCTCTGATTCTTGTGGCATCTGCCTAGCCCCTGGCGATTCTGTGAATCACCTCGACCACCTAGCCCCTCTTGCATACATCATGGAAGTTCCAATGGTCGTCGATCAGGAACTCTTAGAGGGAACCGTTGAGAAATACTACCCCAATGTAAAGCGGATTTACATCGACCATCATGCCAAAATTCTTGAGCATTTAGCAGGGAACTACAATACCCTCTTTGTTTCAAGTGCAAACTATCGGATGGATCTGAGCCCCCTCTTTGAAGTGATTTACAGAAAGGAGATGAACTTTTGGTATTGTCCCCATGGAAATTCAGATAAGGCGGTCGATAGTTTTAAACATCAAACCTTCACCTTTACCTATGGGGATCAGATGGAGGATCGCTTAAGAGATGCTGGAATCCTGGATACCTTTAAAGGGTTTGTCCGAACAGGGAACTATCGGCTCCCCTTTTACAGAAAGTATGAGTCTTTCTATGACGACTTGGTTGAGAAGGAGGTTTTCGGTCAATTTGCAAAGAAACAAACGACGATTCTCTATGCCCCTACCTGGCAAGATATTGAAAAATCGACCTCTTTTTTTGATGTTGGGTTGACAGTGGCGGAGCAGCTTCCTCCAGACTATAATCTCATTTTAAAACTCCATCCTTGGATCGTTCATCACAAGGCGGGCTATGTCCAACATCTCGAGGAAAAGTATCGCGACTGCCCGAACGTTGCCGTTCTTCCTCTATACCCTCTTGTCCTTCCCCTCTTAAAGCGAACCGACATCTATCTCGGCGATTTTTCCTCAATTGGCTATGACTTTCTCTACTATAACCGCCCAATGTTTTTCTTTGAGGGGTCTGAACGGCTAAAGTCGCGTGACTTTGCAACAGATCTCCACGGCTGCGGCACCCTTATTCCAGAAAGCGCTTACGGCTCCATCTATCCTTTCATCGAAAAACATCTAAAAGAGCAAGATAACTTTAGGGCAAAGCGCAAAGAGGTTTTTGACTATGCCTTTGGAAAAGAGCGTTCCTTTGAAACCATCCGCGATGAGGTTAGAGAGCTTGTTGCTGCACAGGTATAGCGTGTTTCTTGCTAGATCTAAAAATATGGATGCTCCCCATCAAACAAAATAGTCCACCAACAATGAATGATAAGTAGGGACCTCCATAGATAAATAGAGCAGCTCCAAAATAGGGGAAAATTGCCCCCCTAACCCCAACAGCTAAGACATTAATGAGTGAGTAGGGCCTACTATCTTTTTCGGCTGAGAAGATCGGTCCCGACATTTTCCATCCTAACTCGCTTCCAGACTGCATCACTCCATAGAGAAAATAGGCAAGGAAGACAAAAAGGAAGTTAAACTTTGCCAGAATAAGTAAAGCCGGGAAAATCGCAGCAATTAGGGGAACCCGGGCACAAAATAAAAAAATCTCAGAGCGATTAAAGACCTTCACCCAAAAAGGAGAAGCAATTGTAAAGCCAACTCCTTTACAGAGGCAAACAGCTAAAAACATTTCGGTATAGGAAAGGTGAAGGGTCTCGGTAAAGTACTTGGGGATAGTTGCATGCATTGTCATGAGCCCTGCGCCCCCTAGAAAAAAACCCATTTGAAACTGAAGAAAATCCGGCCGCTTACGTAAAAGGCTCCAACTGTTTCTCCAAGGCTTGGACAGGTGGTGCCTTAAAGGCTTCCCTTTTTCTCGATGATATTGCTGGGTGGGTGTTTGAAGGGTCTTAAAGATAATCCAAACCGAGCACATCCCCAAAAGACTCGTAAGGACAAACACCCAACGCCACGATCCATTTAACATATCTAATACCCATCCAAATAAGATTGGCATGAGAGCTGTGCAAAGGTAGTTAATCGTCGAACCCGTTGCGCAAACTTTTCCTCGGTCAGACTCTGAAAGGTTTTGTTTAAGAAGTTCCATCCATGTAGGAATGACTCCTCTAAGAAGGAGCATATGCATGCCGAATGCAAAGATAAACATCCAAGGGCTAGAAAAAAACGGAATCAAAACAAAGGGTAAAAATTTTAGAAAGTAGGCCCATAGTAAACCCAGTCTATGCTCCTCTCCTAATCTTGAGCTACTCCAATAAGAAACAAATAGAGCGGTTAATGGCTTAAGTGCAGTCATTGTACTTATTTGAAAAGGAGTTGCATCTAGCTCCCTACAAAGAATCATTGGCAAAAGAGCAAAGATCCCAAAAAAAGGGCAAGCAACTAGATTTGAAAGAATAAAGGCCCTAGATACAGGGTTTTGAAGGTGCTTTTTCATAACAGGGAAAAAAATCTTTCTATTTCTTCTTAGGTATAAATCATAAGGAGCGATTCTACAATAATCACCCTATAAATCAAACCCTTTGCCTTTTTCGGTATACAAAAAAGTTTACTTCTACTTTCATTTTTCACATGCACTTTTTCCAATATTTTTGCCTCACCTGATGTCGAAGATGCCAATTTTTATGGGGAAGCTTGGGCAGCTATTCAGGATGCAAAGAACGAGGAAAAAGAGCGGAAAGAGAAAGAAGAGAAGGAAAAAAGGGAAGCCCAGAAAAAGAAATAGTTAGGTTCTGTTGAGAAACTTAGGGCTAAGGGATTCAGAGGAGGTTTTCTTGAAACTTGTGGTTTTTTTGCCGAATGTAAATAGTCAGGCGCTATTTTTGAGGCGAAAAAACCACAAATTTCTGGAAAGATCCCTGAAGACCTAGCGATAAATTTCTCAACAGAACCTAGGGCCCATATTCAGGAACGAAGTAGTTTCCAACCTTCGTGAGGATCGTGTCGAAGAGGATCGCTAGAAGTGCTGCAGGGATAGTCCCCGCAAGGACCTGCTTCATCTGCATCGTCCTCAGTCCCTGAATAATCAGGTCGCCAAGCCCCCCTGCTCCTACTAGGCTCGTTAGAGTTACCATTCCAATTGTTGTGACAAGGGCAATCCGTACCCCATTGATCAAGATGGGAAGAGAGAGGGGAATCTCCACATAAAAGAGGACTTGGCGCGGGGTCATCCCCATCGCTTTGGCAACATTTTTTACATTGATACTTACCTGCTGAATTCCCGAATAAGTATTGCTCAGGATGGGAAGGAGGGCATAGAAGACGAGGACGATCACAGCGGGGAAAACCCCGATGGTCGGGATCGGAAAGAAGGAACGGAGTGCAGCAAGTAAAACAACAATAAAGGCGATGAGGGCAAGGCCGGGAATGGTTTGGATCATCGCTGTAAAACGGAGGATGATCGAGGAGAGTTTTCCCTTGGAGTGGGAAAGAAAAATCCCAAGTGGGATGGCGACCAACATCGCAATAAAAAGGGAGATAAAGGTGAGCTCTATATGTTCGAGCATTTTCGTGAGAATCATAAGAGCTCCATAATTTCATCAAGAAGTTTTTCTTTTTTAACTTCTCCTTGATAGGAAGAACCGCTATAGACGGGGAGCACCTCTGCTTTTGCCTCTTTGAAGGCGTTTAAGGCTTCGATTAAAGTGGTATTTGGGGTGAGTTCTGGAAGCGACTCTTCTTTTTTCTTGGGCCCTGTTTCGATATTTTCGGTAATCGTTTTGGTAAGAAGGGAGAGCTGGAACCGGTGTTGCCCTAAAAACTCATCGGCAAAAACGGTCGGCGGATTTTCTACAAAGGAGCGGGGTGTTGCGATTTGAACAAGTTCTCCTTGGTCCATGAGAGCGATCCGATCTCCCATCCGGACCGCTTCGAAAATATCGTGGGTCACAAAAACGATTGTTTTCTTGATTTTTGACTCTAGTTCGAGAAATTCTTTCTGTGTTTGTTCTCGAGTAATGGGGTCAAGGGCACCAAAGGGTTCATCCATCAAGATAATGGGGGGATCGGCAGCTATTGCGCGCGCAACGCCAATCCGTTGCCGCTGCCCTCCGCTCAGTTTTAGGGGGTATCGCTTCTTAAATTCGCTAGGATCAAGCCTCATTATTTCAAGGAGCTGCTCAACTCTTTTTTTTATTTTTTGTTCCTCCCACCCTAAAAGTTTGGGAACGACGGCAATATTTTCTTCGACGGTCATATGGGGAAAAAGGCCGATTTCTTGAACGGCATATCCGATACTTCTCCGAAGGACAATCGGGTCTAGGGTAAGGGTATCTTTTCCTCCCACCATAATGGTTCCCGAGGTAGGGTCGAGAAGTCGGTTAATAAGTTTTAGTACGGTCGTTTTTCCACTTCCACTCTTTCCTAAAATAACGAGGGTTTCTCCTTCTTTGACCTCAAGGGTGAGGTTTTTAATCACACAAACATTCTTGGAAAGGGTTTTGGAAACGTTGTTAAATCGGATCATAGACCACCGGGGGAAGAAGCGTCACTTCAGTCAGGGAATTCAAGTTTCCTGCACAAAGCTCCGCTTCAATCTCAAAGGAAACCCCTCCCTCTTTTAAGGGAGCAATTTTACTCACGCATGCCACCGGAATATCTGCGGGAAATACTCCATCAAGCCCTGTTGTCACAAGAAGGTCTCCCACTTCAATAAGGGGAAGGGTCTCTTCTTTGTTCAACTGATCAAGAGGCCTTCCTGTTCGCAATTCAAGAGCCGGCCCCTCCTCATCTCCAAAGTCATAGTTAAAGCCTACTCCTTTAAGAACTTCTGAGCGCCCCCGCCAAAGGGGACTGCTACTCCCATAGAGCTCTCCCTTTGCTAGGTAATGGTCGGTCACCTCCGCCTCAAGCCTTTCTTGAAGCTTTCCTAAAGCGACTAAGGTCTCTTGATGTTCTCTTCTTAAAATCAAGTGGCGGGTGAGTTGTTTCACCTCTCTCAAAAGCTCTCGATCCCCTGTCCCCCCACGAGCAACTCGGACAGAAAGGGTAAGAGAAGAATCGGTTAGAAGGCGAACATGACTCTTACGAGATTCGACATGTTCCACAACACCAATTAAGTGCTCTCCTCTTAAAACGGGGCTTCCTACTGCAACAACAATTTCGCCCAGCTTTTTATTGTCTCTTTCACCCACATTGATCCACAACGTTTCGTTCCAATGTGTGGGCGCTCGATGAATGACTTTAGCATCGAGGGAAAGGAGTTCTAAGTTTAGAAGTTTTTCCGCTCTTGCAATCCTCCGCTTATAAAAAGCATTTCCCCGTGTTTCATCGATCGCAGTTAAAGTTTTGAGTTTTTCAAGTTGTCGCTCCATCCGTTCTTTAGAAAGGAGGAGATGACGCAAACTTTCATTTTGCCTTTTAAGGAGAAGGATCTCTGTTCCTTCACTTTTCTTCACCCTACTCTTCAGCGCTGGGGGAGATACCGCGACCGCTGCACTGCGCATTCCTCGAACAACTCCAAAAGGGAGATAGAAGAGCGCAAGCAAAAAAAGAGCGAGTAAAAGGTAGGGACGATAACGCTTTTTTTTCATGAAGCTGTTTTGATCATTGCCTCTAGTATATTGGGTAAGTTGTCTTCGGAAAGCCCTGTGAGATTAATCCTTCCACTGCGGGTCAGGTAAACCCCATATTCCTCGATCATCCGATCGACCTGGCTCCCTTCTAAACCTAGCATTGAAAATAACCCAGACCGTCTTTTTAAAAAACCATATTTGTCTTTTCCAAACTGACCAGAAAGGGCATGAATCAGCTCACTTCTCATCTCTTCGATTCTTTTGCGCATCTGATCAACTTCCCCTTTCCACAGCTTTGTAAGTCCAAGATCCTGCAAAATCGTTGCTACAATTTCCCCTCCATGACGGGGAGGATTTGAGTAGTTAACTCGAGCAATACGCCTGACCACGGAGGCTAGGTTTTGGCTCACCTGTTCATTCTTTGCTAAGATCGAAAGAGAGCCTATCCGTTCTCCATAAAGGGCAAAGTTTTTCGAGTAGGAAGCGGCAACAAACATCTCATGCCCCTGCTCAGCAAAATAACGAATTGCCCAAGCATCCTCATCGAGACCTCTTCCAAACCCTTGATAGGCAAAGTCAAAGAAAGGGATCAGCTTTTTCTTTAAAAGGAGGGCAGAAAGTTCCTTCCACTCCGCCTGCGTCGGATCACATCCCGTAGGATTATGACAACAAGCATGTAAAACCACTAAACTTTTCTCTGGAAGAGCGGAAAGGTAGTCGAGCATCTTCTGAAAGTCGAGAGCATGCGTCTCCTTATTATAGTAGGGATATTTCTTGACCTCCATTCCAGCCGCTTCAAAGATCCCAATGTGGTTGGGCCAGGTTGGGTCAGAAACATAGACACATTTTGTAACCTCACGGGCTAAAAAATCTCCTCCAAGGCGGAGAGCTCCCGTCCCTCCAACCGTCTGCGCTCCAAAAACTTTTCCCTTAAGTGTTTTGCAAAGGGCCTCTCCAAAGATGAGCTTTTGCGACTCTTGCACAAACCTTTCATCTCCCCCCATCGGTAAATACCCCTTATCCTTCTCCATTTTAATCAAAATTTTTTCTGCTTCTTTAACAGAGCGAAGGATCTCGATTTTTAAACTTTTCCCCTTATAAACCCCTAATGTTAAGTCGATTTTATTCGACCTTTTATCTTTTCTAAAACGGGCTGCTAGCCCAAAAATTGGGTCAGGTGGGACGGGTTCAACCTTTTCAAATAAACTCATACATTTCTCCTTATTTTCATAGGCAGCGACATGCTATTTGGTTGGGTTTTTTAACCAAGAAGCTTTTTGATAAAAAGGGTCATTTTTGGCTCTTTGATCGAAGGGGTTTATTCTACGGCTTTTATTAAAAAAGCTTTTGTGGTTCCCCCCTTCCTCCATATGGGTTTTAAAGTCAGGACCACCCTTGATATATAGAGGTTTATTTCGAGCTTTATCGACTGCAAGGGTTATGAACGGGGTCATCAAAAGAGCATACTCCACAGCTGTTGTGGGGGTATGGAAAGGTAAAGATGCTAAAGGTAGATACCCAAAGATTTCAGTAGAGCCATATAAAGCGTGGTGGACCCTCTCCTTTAGTTTGAGCTCCTCATACATATCATCATTTCTTTCACTAGCGCGGTAGATGATCCGATTACGTGCCATTTCAGTTAGTGTCTTTTGTTTCCCATCACAAAAAGCAACCTTTAGATGCCTAACCCCCACCTCAAAGGAGGTAAACAAAAATGCTTTCAAAGATTCATATCTGACCTTAACCATATAGATATTCTATTAATATAAGCCTAATAAATGCAACCTAGAAACTGACTCCGAAGTCCCACCTTGCTGCTTGCTAATGACCTCAGTGTCGGGTTTAGTTTGCTTAGCTCCTGAGGGAGTTTTGCTTAAATTTTCTTCTTTTTGATCGAAGGTAAGGGTCTAAATGACCCTTTCCGAGATCACAAGGGAGGAAAGAAAGCTAAAATCGCTCTGAGACTGAGCGAAATAACCCCGGCACTGAGGTCAATAAGACCCTTGAGCCTTGCTATTCTGGCAATCGCTATAAAGACGAACCGCTACGGGAAGGGAGGCAGTACCTCCCTTTCATTACCGTTAGCTCCCGCAATCTTAACCTGCTTCACTCTTAATTTTCAACGCCTTTCGAGAACCTAGATTCGGATTCCTAGAACTTTTTTCCAAGAAACTAGATTTCAAGACCCTAGACCCTTAATTTCCGCACACCCACAGCACCGCCGTAGTAGTAGCGGTCGAAGTGGCAGCGGACACGAAGCCCCGCACCAGCGAAGCCCCCTATTTCCACTGCCCATTTATTATCATTCACTTTCTCCTGACACCGTGTATGCCTCAAGGGATCCCTTCCCAATAAATACTCCTTCTTCTCCTTTTGGTGGAGAAGGACAGCGACTGCAGCATCTAGGGCGTTGGGAAGGGTGTATCCTTTAGAAGCATATTTTCCAACGATTTCCTTTTGAGCGGTGTAGGTTTTATTGTGGGTCTCTTCTAAGACGTTTTTGCTCATGAGGATCCAGTGAGAAGTGGTTCCTTTTTTTCCAACTTCACTTTTAACGTAGGAGGAGTAGTCCTTATACTTCCCAAAGAGCCCCTCGAGGTTATCGAGGGTAAGCACCGTGTTGTTGACCTTGCTGGGGATCCAGACAAGGAGGTGGGTGTCTCGCACCTTACCGCTAAACCCTTCGACCTTGAAGGGGGTGGGCTCATTGAGGATCTGTTCGATGTTGGCGGGGAGGGGTGGTTCTTTTTCGGTGATGGAACCGGGTCCGAAGTGCTTTTCCCAGGTGGCTTTGCCATAGGCGATGGAGGGAAGGATCTGCTTGCGGAGGTTTTGGTTCTTGATTTTTTGGGCTTCGAGTTCTTTGATCTGGTTATAGAGCTCTTTTTGCTGAGCCTCGTGGGCTCTTTTCTGGGTTTCGAGGAGTTTTTGGTTCTCGAAAAGGGCTTTTTCTTTTTCTTGTTTGGCTTGTTGGAGCTTTTCGGCATAGTCTTGGGAGAGCTTTTTTTGTTCGGCTTGGAGTTTTTGAGCGGTTTCTTGGTCTTTGAGTTTGATGGCCGCTTCGAGCTGCTTTTGTTTTTCGGCAAAGCGGGTGTCTCTTTCTTCGAGGAGGCTTTTGAGGCTGGTTTCGAAGGTTTTTAAGTTTTGGGCTTGGACTTCTTTTTGGGCTTTGAGGAGCTGTTTATACTCTTTGTCTTTTTGAGCGAGTTGTTTTTTGGTGTCGGCTTTCTGGGCTTCGATGAGTTTGGTGATCTGGTCGATTTTTTGGTTGGCGGCTTTGATTTGGTTTTGGTATTCACGGTAGCGGGCTTCTCTTTCTTCTTTCCGTTTTTTGCTTTGGTTGATGGTATTTCGGTGGGTCTCTTGGTTGATATTGAGGAAGGGGAAGGTTTTTTGGAGGATATGGAGATTATTGAGATGGGTTTGGGCTTTGGAAAAGTTTTCAAATTGGGCTTGGCTATTGAGGTGGACAATCTGAGTGTAGGCGTGGCTTTGGATCTGTCTTCGTTGGGTTTGATGGTGCCTTTCAATGGTGTGGTGGTCGATGATGCTTAGGGAGGCGAGATGTTGGTAGTGGAGGGCGGCTTCTTGGTAATTTTGGGTTTGGAGAGCTTTTTGGATTTTGCTTCCGAGGGTTTCAGAGATATAGAGGAGTTTGTGTTCATCTTCGTAGGTGAGGACAGTGCTGAAGATTTTTTTGTGATGGGGAACGAGCTTAAGCTCTCCGATAGCGGAGAGAAACTGTTCTCGGTTCCAGCCTCCTTCGATTGTCCGGTCGAGGGGGTCGTAGGTGAAAAGTTGTGTCTGAAGTTTTTGGAGAGTGGGGTTGTCTTTAGTGATGAAACGACGGAGCTGCTCGAGTTTGATGCTTAAAGGGGTGTTGGTGACTCCGATGAGGAGGGAGTCTTTGGAGTTTAGGAGGTTTTTTTCGCTGCCAAAGAGGTTGTAGGCGATTTGGAGCATTTCTGAAAGGCCTCTTCCCCTTTCGGCTTTGAGGCTGTAGTAGTTGATGAGGATGACGACTTTTGCGGTCTTAGCTTTTTTAACGGCGTTTTTAATATTGACGGCGTTAGCGATGTTGATTTCGACGCCCCGGTTATCGAGGAATTCGGGGCAGTCCATATAGGTGTTTTTTTGTTGGGTTTCGATTTGGGGCATGAACGTTTTGGAGATTTTGGTGTGGCCGATGGGCATGACTTCTTTTTTAGTTCCTCCTTGGGATGGAGGGGTGACCACAACGGCATCGCCAAGACCGTCGATGCCGAGTTCATCGAAGGGTTTGAGCTCAAGGGTACATCCGCAGAGGTAGTTGACGGTGGTGCTCTTCCCTGCTCCGGTGTTTCCGATGAAGAGGGTGATCTCTTTGTCTTGGGCTTTTTGGGCTTCTTGCTGTCCTTGGTGGATACATTCGAGGAGCAGCGCAATGCTTTGCTCAAGGGTGAGGATTTTGTGGGGGTCTCGGAGCTTTTCTTGAATGAGTTTTTTCGGGTCGATGTTGAGGGTTTTAAGAGCTTGCTGGGGAGTGATGTGATTATTGTTTGTGATGAGGAGATCTTTTGAGTGAGTGGATTGGCTACTGGATGAAGCACTGGAACTGGCGATGAGGATGGGTAATGGGGGTTTTCCTCCATCAGGCATCGTGGGTTTTTTGACCTCTAGGGTGATATTTTTGAACGTGTGGTTCCGCTTAATGTGAGAGATTTCTTTATCGGTTAGGTTGAGAGCAAGCGTCAGGTGGGTAAGCGGACTTCCTGGGTTCAGAAGGGTGAGGGTGTCTTTTGTGGTGATATTGGGACAACTATCGAGGGTGAGGCGGGTTGTCTTGTGGAGCCCAACGAGTCTATTGAGTGTTTCTCCTTTGAGACGGCTATTTTTGAGGTGGATGTTTTTCGATAGGGGGAAGACTTGGTAGAGGAAGGCTGTTTCGTCTTTGGGGTTGAGGGTTTGGAGGTCAAGAGTGGGAAGCCATTTTGCGATGAGCTCATCGATGGTGAGAGGCTTTGTCTTTTGTGAGGGGTAAAGGGTAGCAAGGTAGGAAAGGGCTTCTTGACCATTTTGGTCTGGTTTTGTGAGGGTTTCGATCGTGGAACGGCCGAACTGCTTGAAGATCTCCTGTTCGATAGCGAGAACCCCTTTTTCTTTGGCTTGTGAGGCAAGGGCTTTGTAGATATTATCTAAGCCGGGGGCAAGGAGGGTAACGAGCTCCCACATTTGAGGAGCTTTTGCTACGTTTTGGATGTGGTTGACAAAGGTGGTGAGTTGTGTATGGAGGGAAGAAAAGTCCTCCCAGGTGATTTTGATGGGGAGGGTGAGTTTGTTCATCTCGCGGGGAGTCAGGATCTGGTTGCGGTGGAGGTTTTGGTACTGCTCGTTTTGTTGGTAGATGTCGGTCAGCCATCCGATGAGGAAAAGAGTTGGATCGGTTTCGGCAAGTCTTTGGCAAATCTCCCAATCAGCGGCTTGTTCCATCTGAGGGAGGAGGAAAACAGTAGAGCGGACATTCAGGCGGTGTCCCCCTTTCAAGGGGGTGAGGTAGGGTTTCCAAATGGGATCGGAATCGATAAGGCGGAGATGATTGCTGGTTTTTGTGACCATGAAGTTGTCGCTACGGGCATCTCCCAAACGGAGAAAGAGGGCGAGGAGGAGTTGGATCGTGGCGCTTTGCTGGCTAATCGAGGTGATGCCATGTTTATTTTCGATAAACTCTCTGAGGTTTTCTCCCGGGACTTCAATGGAGGCTTGGATAACATGGGATTTCCGTTCGTAGACAAAGGGGTAGGTTCTTTTTTGCTCTGCCGTAAACTGTTTGAAGATTGTTTGATGTTTTGTGAAGCCTTGCTCAACTTGAACCAAGACATATTTTTGTCGTGAGGGATGCTCCTTGAATTTTTGTGATAGGGGGTTTTGGATCCAGATATTTTCGATTTTTAATGGAAGAGTGGCGGCACTTCCATGCAAGGGAGATAGGAGCTTGGAGAAGGATTTAACGAGGAATTCCTCTCCAGGACTTAAAGTATTCCCATCTTCTCTTTTAAAAAAGATCCCTTGGTGCTGAGTCACAGCGCTGGCACCATAGGCGTTTTGTTTTTTGTTTTGCCCATACTTACCTAGCGAGCACAAACGTCTGCCGATTCTTTGGGGAAGTTTGAGTGTGGGACCGGTGGGTCGATGAAGGAGGATGGGGCCAATGATTGTTTTGAGTCTTCTATTGGCTGTTTGTGCAGAGATATCCTGTTTAAACTGGTAATAGTGATGGATGAGATCTTTCATCTCTGTCTGGAGCTTTTTGAGGTCGCTTCTTGTTTTTGCATCTTTTTCGAGCCTTGCAATTTCCTGGTTAATGTATTCGAAGTGGGGATCGTTTACTTTAACCACTTTGACTAAAAAGGTGTTTAGACGGGTTTCTGGGCCATCGGGCTCTTTATTAGATAAAAAGTTGGCAACTTTTGTTAAGAAGCCTTCTGTTTGAGGAGGGTTGGCCGAAAGGAAGAGCTTTGTAAAGAGCTCTTCTGGACGGCAGATTTTTTTCATCCATTCCACATCTGCTCCCCCCTGTTGTATCTTGCTAAGGAGGTTTTTTAGGGAGTCTTGCTCTTTAGAAAGGTTTTGGATAGACGCATTTAGACTTAATCCATCTTCCCTGCATGTAGAAGTGGTCTGTTTAGTGTAGAAGTTTGATGAAGAACTGGAGGATGCCATGAGATTTTCCTTCTGCTTAAGGGTTTTTCTTCATAAATAATGGCTATTTTATCTGGATATTAAATACTTTAGCAATTGGTTTTTTAAGGAGCGGGATCTTTAGAAGTAAAAAATGATCCCTACTTTAGACAAGTCTGTAGTCATTTGACATTAGCAGTAATCCGGGGTATACTGAACTCCTTTGAGGGGCGTTAGCTCAGTTGGTAGAGCGCAACAATGGCATTGTTGAGGCCAACGGTTCGACTCCGTTACGCTCCATTAAAGCCCCGACTGTAATCTAGAGATATACCCAAACAAATTCAAGAGTTGGTTTTTGCCTACGCCTGCATCCCCACCTTTAACTCCCTCTGCATCGCCCCTATCTCCTGGATAGGGGACTGCTTCGAGGGATCTAAATCTGGGGCGCAGGCTTTGGCAAATTCCCAATTCTTGAACTTGTTTGGGTATACCTGCCTGAATTTTTCTTTTTCTCCAGGTTCAGGCGGACAAAAATGACCCCTACTTTATCCAAGTATGTGGTCATTTTATCATCCAGAACCTGAAAAAAAATCGAAAATCCCTTCAGGCACCCTAGAGAGTGTCGTCAAATTATCTCTGATGGAAGAGTTCTTGCTATGAGAGAGCTCTAAGGCGCCCGATGGAGAGAGCCCAAAGTGGGCTCTTGAAGCAGGGCAACGCTGGAGATTTCCATAGAAAGGGCTAAGACAGTAGCGAGAATTTGACGACACTCTCTAGATTACAACCGGGGGTTAAAACTCAATTCCTGAGCGCATGGTAACCCCATAAAAGGTGAGGTCATCGGCGTAACGGATCAGCTGGAAACGGACGGCGTTTCCTGTTCCAATTGCATTTTCAATTTCAACCGATTTGTTGAGCCTCCAGTAATACTCCGCTTCATAGCCTAACCGAAGGCTCCACTGATACCACTCTTTCGGCTTTTCCCACTGAAGCCCCATGAAAAAATCGATACTTGAAGAAAAAATGTGGGTATCCCCCTTGAGGTCCACTTTATTTTCGGCATGTTTCACCTCAAAATCTCCATATTGAAGGGCGGCTGCAATATCGGTAAGAAGGCTAATGCCAGAAAAAAGATGCCACTTGGCATTGAGTCCTATTCTAGGACCGAGGCCTCGGAATCGACACCGATCTTTGACCTTAAAAACCTCAGGCTTATAGGTAACCTTCTGGGTTTGATCGATCCAGCTTTGCTTAAGTCCAATGGTTGTCCCTAACCCAAAGAGGCGACTTAAAAAAGAACTCCGCTTGATCTCTAAGACGATTTTATCGTAGTCGATTTTGTATGAAGAGGTTGCCCTTTGGCTAGAAACAATTCCTTCCCCTTTTAGATTGATTAGAAGAGAGGGGGGAGGGACCCCTCGCCCCTCATGATCTTGACTTCCATAGTGGGTGTAAGTTCCAACAATTTCCCAACTTACCAAAGGGATGCGGACACCGGCTCCAATTCGGTACCCAAAGTCCCAGTCAAATCTTTGACTTGCAACCCTTCCCTTTTGCCCACGTGCTTGATTGATAAGACTATAGACATACTCGGTTCCCCCAACCTTCGCATGCCAATAAAGGGCTCCCCCAAAAAACTCCACACCTGCCGACCCTCTTGTAAAGCCAGTAGGGGCAAAGCGAGCGCCATAGCCCGCATCGGCCGTTTGCTCTCCCACCTGTCCCATCTGCTCCTCTAGGGCAGTGATCCGCTCCTCTATTTCAGCACCAATTAGGGGAAGGGCTAAAAAAATAAGTGAAATCTTCCATTTCATAGGGGCAGGTTAGCACCCTTTAACTATTAAAATCCAACATCAACTAATTTTGAACCAGGGCGTTTTCACAAAAAACATTTGATACCAATTTTCCTTATGAGGAAGACCCCAATTCCTGCTTTCCCTGCCTACGTTAAAAGTGTCCGATGCTACATGAATTTTTCATAATTCATTGATAATTAGGCACGATTCAATCGTGGGTAACACTTTTTGGTCGGCCTTGTTCATCTTTTCACACACTTTTTCCTGAACAACAAATCCCTTCTTAGTTGGATGAAAGATACGTCGGGGGCGGGGCCCCCCGCTGCCCCCTTGAGCTTCAATCTGGCAAGCCAAATCGACCCTCCTCGGGGGGCCGTGCAAAGCACTGTTCCACCCCTCGTGCGGGGCGATTTTGTGGACAGCTCACCGCATGGCTTTTCTTCGCCTACGGCTCCGAAGCCATGTCAGTTCGCTGGAAAGGTTTTTTTCTAGAAAACCTTGCTTATCTTTCACCAAGTAGCAAGTCTCCTTTTTTCAGGTTTTTAGCCACTTATCATATTCGCTTTGATTCGAGTTTCAGCTTAAAAAAAAATCCACTGAACTGACACAGCTTCGGAGCCGTAGGCGAAGAAGAGCTGCGTCGTGAAGTGTCCACGGCTTCAAGATGGCTCTGCAAAATTGATCTGAACGAGGGGTGGAACAGTGCTTTGCACGGCCCCCCGCTGCCCCCTTGAGCTTCAATCTGGCAAGCCAAATCACCCCTCCTCGGGGGGCCGTGCTTGAAGCCGTGGATAGCTCACCGCATGGCTTTTCTCCGCCTTCGGCTCCGAAGCCCTATCAGTTCGCTGGAAAGTTTTTTTCAAGAAGACCTCGCTCATCTTTTACCAAATAGCAAGACTCTTTTTATCTACTCGTTTTAGGAGTTGGGCAAAAATAACTTATGCATTTCTGGTGCCATAGCGCTTTAGCTGCGCGGCGCAAACCCGCATGCAACTTATTAGCTTCCAAGGGTTTATAATAAAGCAGATGAAGATGCTATGGTTGCAGAAATGCATGAGTTATTCTTGCCCAGCTCCTTAGGATGAACAAGACCCTTACTATTTTGGTAAAGTGTTACCTCAACATGCTATATTTTGAACCATGCCAAAATTTTAGAGTTGCAGACTTCAAGAACATCCCTTAAAATTAAAAAAATGAAAAAGCTACCAATTGGTGTCCAAAGTATCTGTGAAATTCTTGAAGAAAACCAGGTCTATATTGATAAGACACCGTTTGCCAAAGAGTTAATAGAAACAGGAAAGCATTATTTTATATCCCGCCCCAGAAGGTTTGGAAAATCTTTGTTCCTTAACACTTTAGAAGAAATTCTTGGTGGCAATAAAGAGCTTTTCAAGGGCTGCAAAATATATGAGAGCGACTATAACTGGCAAAAACACCCCGTCGTTTACTTAGACTTTTCAAAAATCGCAAATCATAGCCCCTGTGAGCTCAGAACTGCTTTACAGGTAAGACTGGACATTATCGCTAAAGAGCATGATATCTCGATTGTCAAAGCTGATATTCAAGTTGCATTGGATACTCTGGTTGTCGGTTTATCGAATAAGTATGGGAATAAGGTGGTAGTGCTCATTGATGAATATGATAAACCTATCATCGACCATCTAGAAGATCCTGATGTTGCCAGAAAGAATAGAGATCTTTTAAGAGACTTTTTTGGAACAATTAAGAGCTTAGACAAGTATTTAAAATTCACACTTATAACAGGTATTAGTAAATTTTCTCGGGTTTCACTTTTTTCTTCTCTCAATAATTTGAACGATATTACGATGGATCCCAATTACGCTGGAATAATGGGATATACCGAAGAAGAATTAAGAATAAATTTTCGAGATCACATTCAAAAAATTGCTCAAGGGAGGAGTCAACGGGAAAATTTGGTGTCAGAAGAAGAGGTTATAGACGAAGTTAAGAACTGGTACAATGGCTATAGATTTTCCGAAGAGAAACTTTGCGTTTACAACCCTTTTTCAACCCTTAAGTTTATGCAAAGAAAAAAGCCTAAAACGTATTGGTATAGCACTGGAACCCCTTCGTTTCTGGTCGATCAGCTCAAAAATCACCCCAAATCAATGATTTCAATTGATGGAACAACAGCAAGGGAAGATGAGCTTATGGATATCAGCTCCTTAGAGCATATCGACTTAAAAGCCTTAATGTACCAAGTTGGATATTTTACCATCAAAGACTATAATCCCATCTCAGATCGCTACCATTTAGGGCTTCCTAATGAAGAAGTGCGAACGGCTTTCATGAACTCTCTTGTTAAGCACTTTACAAATAACGTAGATGTGCAGTCTTCAGAAAGGTTCGTAAAAGCGCTAGAAAAGCATCATGTCGACATCCTCTTCAATCACATAAAGATAGGGTTTTCTAGCTTCGCATATCAAGTGTTTGCTGGGGCCAAAGAGCACACTTACCAAGCGATGCTTCTATCCATGCTGCATGGTATGGGGTTTGACCCGTTATCAGAACGGGCAACAAATACAGGGCGTATAGATGTTGTGCTAGAGATGCCAAAAACAACCTATATCCTTGAACTTAAGCTTAACGGTTCAATCGATGCAGCCCTTCAGCAGATTCACCAAAAGGAATACTTCAACCCTTACATCCGTAAGGGAAAAGAGATCGCAATTATAGGCGCTAATTTTTCCTCAGAGACACGAAATATATCTGGGTGGAAAGGTGAGCTTCTCTCTGAGTCTGGCGAAAAGCTCAAAGACCTGTCTCCTAAGGAATTGTAAAGAAAAGGAGTGATCCCCTTCCCTCCAAAAAGTGTGATTCACCAATAGTCAAGAAAACCTCCTCTGAATCCCTTAGGGCCTGTTAATAAATAAATTCTACAGTTTGACTCAGCGATACGCAGCAAAACTAAGCTGAATGAGGAGCATCATTCCCAATAGGGAAGGGTGACGAAGAAGCTTAGTTTGGCAAAGTCGCAGCCAGTCAACTTGTAACATTTATTTCTTGACGGGCCCTTAGCCCTAAATTTCTAGAGCAGAACCTAGTTCCTGACAGAGCAGATATCGTCTTCATCGATGGAGACCACAGCTATTCCCACGTTAAGTCTGACATCTTAGCTTGGTAGAAAAAGGTTCGCCCCGAAGGACTCCTTTCTGGTCATGACTACTCTTACCGCCACCCTGGGGTAGTGGAGGCTGTTAATGAGTGCCTAAAAGGACGTTTCATTGTGGGGAGAGACTCTGTTTGGGCAACCATTATACCCGCAATTCCAAGTTAGGATTTTTAACGTTAAATCCAGTTTTCGTGATTTAGCGGTGAAAATCACAACCCACACAAACTACCGCTAAATTCGGAAAAAAAATTTAACGGTGCAAAAAAAAACCAAAAATCTATCAATTAAAAGCGCGGTCCTAAAATTTCCTATCTCCGTAGCAAGCTACGGAGCATTACAGAAATTTTCCCTTCGGGACGACCCGCTTAACACATCTTCGCAGCAAGCTGCGGAGAATATGACCCGGAGAGATTTAAAATACATAGAGCCGAACAAACAAAAAATTCTAAAGGGAGATTTTGAAACAGCTAATCCAGAAAACATTCTTTCCTGGGACTCCATTATGGGACTTCAGTTTGAAAAGCTAGTGATTCACAATAGGCAAGAATTGTTAAAAGTCTTGGAAATAGCTCCAGAAAACTGCACAGAGGGTGCCAAATCGACTACTTAATTCAGGAAAAAACAACTCTTTATATTTGTGAGATTAAGTTTTCTAAGAACCCAATAGGGACACAAGTGATTGAAGAGGTGGAAAAAAAGATTGAGGCCTTAGCGATTCCTAAACACATTTCTTATCGCCCAATCCTTATTCATATTGGGGATGTATCAGACGAAGTGGTATATAGAGACTACTTTGACAAAATCATTGATTGGACAAATTTTTTATAACAGCAATTCCCGCTAAAATTTTAAGCCCTTGATTGTGATTAATTTGCAGTTTTTATAAAATTTTGTTTTCGCAAACTATTAAAAGGTAAGGGCAGAAAGTGAGTAGAAGACTTATAGAAAAGAGCACCCTTTCGGCGAAAGGGTTGCTTGCAAATGCAAAAGACCAATTCAAGAAAATTGCAGAACCTTTAGTGGGAAATCAGGGGAAAGCAAGGGAAATTAGCATTGCAGATTGTTGTATGTCTGCGTTGGCAATGTTTAAACTAAAATTTCCTTCATTATTGCAGTTTGACTCTCAAAAAGAAGAAAAGCCAATAAAGGCAAATATTAAAAACTTGTTTAAGGTCAGTCGAGTTCCTTGTGATACGTACATGAGAGAGCGATTAGATGACATCAATCCTAGAGATTTGCGATCACCATTCAAGTCTATCTTTGCAAAATTACAAAGGGGTAAAGTTTTAGAAAAGTATAAATTTCTTAATGGTAAGCTTCTTATGCTCAATGACGGCACAGGCTACTTCTCCTCCTCAAAAATACACTGTGACAATTGCTGTACGAAAAACCATAAAAATGGATCTGTAACATACTACCATCAGTTTTTAGGTTCAGTTATTGCTCATCCAGACAAAAAAGAAGTGATTCCTCTTTGCCCTGAGCCAATTATGAAAGAAGATGGCTCGTCGAAAAATGACTGTGAAAGGAATGCAAGTGAGAGGTTTCTTTTAGACTTTAGAAAAGAGCACCCCCACTTGCCTGTTATTCTGGTAGAAGATGCACTGGCT